>JANYBR010000123.1 GCA_025360685.1 Pseudomonadota bacterium | reverse complement strand
TTCCCGATTGGCGCCGCTCAATCTGAGCGCCGCCATCGATCTGGATGCCGCGTGAAGACTCGGCGCACTCATCGCATTTCACCTTGGTTTGGCACAGTCAACCTCACAGTCGAGCTGACAACATGTCCAGAGAGACGCCGGACTGCTCGGCAATCGGAACGGAGATTCCTGTATAAGCGTCGGTCAGTTACGAACTGACTAACAAGGTAACGACTAACTTAAGGAGCCGCGAAGGTCCGCTTCGGGTCGGTAACGGACATTCAGGTTCCTGCGCAATCAATGTCAGAAAGCGGCATCACTGTAGCCTCACTTCTTCGTTTTTTTGACCAACTGGAAGCCCTTCGTCGCGGTCTTCGCCTTTTTGGTTTTGGCAGTGCGCCGCTTGACGGCAACCTTGCGTTTCGGTTTCGCGAGCACCTCAGGTACCTGGTGCACAATCGCGGAAAATTCCAGCGGCTGAGGCGCCGGCTCTGGAGCCATGGCGTCAACTTTCTCCAGCGCCGCGAGCGGTTCACCACTGATCAGGGCCGCAAGGCGCGGCGACAGCGTCTTTGGTTTCGGCGCAGCGCGCTCACTACCTCTGACTAAAAAGAGCTGAGCGTCCTCCGACGACTTGCAAATGCGCGCCTTGCCGGAGAGAACCAATACAGGACCGTCGATAAGTGTCGGATGCTCGGCGATCGTCGTCCAGAAATCCTGGTCGCCGATGAAACGATCATCAAGCTGTAACGCCGAGAAGAGCGGATCATGGCGCCGCACGAGACTTTTGCCCGAGCCACTCAGCAAGTGAGACAAGTGTCGCAACTGCTCCTGTCCTAGCGGTGCCGTGATGTAATCCAGCAGCTGCAGCTGGTATCCCGCAGCGCGGATGACGCTCAAAACGTCGGCAACGACATCCGAGGTGGGATCACAATAGACCTTGACCCACTCCGGCGCAGGGGCTCTGACAACCGGCTCCCCCAACAGTTGGAGCATGACGGCCTTGGGGCCTTTCTTGTCCGCTGCTTGCTCGAATGCCACCCGCTGACCTGGACTGACAACGGCGATCCCAGCAGCCGTTACGGTGGCAGCCGGAAGAAATACGTCTGCGCCGCCGCCATCGGGTGTAACAAAGCCGAAACCCTTGCTCGCGTTGAAGAACTTAATCGTGCCTGTGGTCATACCGACTCAAAAGATGGAGTGTTCTCGGCGATGCAATCGCCAGATCGGCGAACGGGCTCGTGCGTCTAAAGCACCGAGCCATATGTGGCAAGTGTGGACCGGCGCCAATACGGTGGCCCGCAGGCCCGCTCTGCCCCATTGTGGCGTCATCGACCATGCCAGCCGCATCAAGGGCGGTCGCAAGGGCCTGCTGTTCTGTGCCGTTTGCCGCAGGCAGTTCACGGTCACGGTCGGAACGGTCTTTGAACGCTCCAAAATCCCCCTGAATACCTGGTTGTTTGCCAATCACCTGCTTTGCTCGTCCAAGAATGGCATCACCAGCCAACAGCTCGTCGGTATGATCGGCGTGACCTATAAGACCGCTTGGTTCGTGTCACACCGCATCCGCGACGCCATGACGCTTACGAAGGCCCAGCAAGGCACGCTTGGCGGAGCCGGTAAATTCGTCGAGGCCGATGAAACCTACGTCGGCAGGAAGAACGACAAGCGTACATGCGCGGTGTATATTTTTATGTTGATCATCCTTCGCGTTGGAAGGCCGAGCGGACAAAAGGCCGGAAAAAGGCGGAGCATTGGACGCCCCAATGTTCAACAGTACAGGATTTCGTGAAAATTGACGTTGGGACGAATATCCGCTTCGGGTCGAAAGCGATCATAAGACTCGGCGCTCGGGCCCGTCGGGCGCGAATCGCCGCTCCGCGCGGATAGCAGACACTCGTCAAAAGTCGGTTTGTCCAAGAACCGCCAAGCAAATTCTCCAGGACGAGCCGACAGCGTTCACACTGCACAGTCACCATAGCCTCGCAGCAATTGGAGGTACCGAGCGCGACGAGGCGCTGTCAAATCTATCCGTCCAAACTACGGCGTATCTTTTGGCGGCGTATCGGAACCGCCAGGATGATCGTGTTTGTCTGAATGATGACCGCCGCCGCCAAAGTCGAAGCCAAATGTAGTGTGTCCGAGCACATCGTCCAAGACGCTGCTATGCGAGCCGTCTTTTTTGTCGTCAGGCGGCGTGGTTGTGCGCGGACAGTCTTGGTAGAGCCGCAGACGTGGATGACGAGCCTCTTCATATTCGTCCCACGCTTTGAAGTTCGCATACTGCTTTTTGAGCCAGGTCAGGCGCGCGGCAGCGGCGTCATTGTAGCGATCGTCCTGAACTTCCTCTTCTTCGTACTCGATCATGTCGGCCAGATCCTTGACGGCGTGCGAGACATCCCCATCGTCGCCCTCGTCGCTCTCCGCTTCATCAATGGCATGCAGCGTGCGCTCCCAGGAGCCCAGTTCAATGGGGTCTGTCGGCGCCGGCGGCGGCTTAGAGTGCTTGTCATGAATGAAAATAAGGGTCTGGCGGTCTGACGGCCCCGAAGGCACAAGCGCGCCCGTGTCCCCAGTTGGAGGACAGACGGGCTTGGCAGGCGGCTGGCCTCCAACATGCTCTGTCGCAGGCGGCGGTACCGGAAAGACCGGTTTCTTCGAAGGCGGAGGTTGGCTTGGCGGAACGACTTCGCTGGGCACGGGAGACGGCGGTGTCAGCGTCTCAGGTGGCGGAAGGCATTTTTTCTCGCAGTCGGGAAGTTCGGCGCGCAGCTGCGCCTGCTTGCTCCGAAGCCCCGCGATCTTGTCGGCGATGTCTTTGAGCGCGTTTTGAATTTTTGGATCGGACAGGTCGGAATTTTTTCGAATGCTGGCATCTTGCCGCTGCCAGCCGGCAATCTGTCAGCATTGCGCTTGGCTGAGAACACAGATCCAAGACATTGACGACAAGATTGCCGGCTGGCAGCGACAGGATGCCAGCATTCGAAAAAATTCCGACCTGTCCGATCCAAAAATTAAA
>JANYBR010000129.1 GCA_025360685.1 Pseudomonadota bacterium | reverse complement strand
TGGTCGGCCTTGGTCTTCGGCTCGATCGCAACTTCGATGACCGGATCGGGAAATTCCATCTTTTCCAAAACGATCGGATGATTTGGATCGCAAAGCGTTTCGCCGGTCGTGGAATATTTCAGGCCCGCGAACGCAATGATGTCACCAGCGAAGGCTTCCTTGACATCTTCGCGGCTGTTGGCATGCATCAAAAGCATGCGGCCGACGCGTTCGGTTTTGTCCTTCACCGAGTTCAGCGCGGCAGTGCCGGACAGAACCATGCCCGAATAGACGCGCACGAAGGTAATAGAACCGACGAACGGATCGTCCATGATCTTGAATGCCAGACCCGCGAAAGGTGCCTTGTCGTCGGCGGGACGCGGCTCTTCCTTGCCGCTGCCCGGCACGATTCCCATCAGTGGGGGAATGTCGAGCGGTGACGGCAGGTAGTCGACCACGGCATCGAGCAAGGGCTGAACACCCTTGTTCTTGAAGGCTGAGCCGCACATAACGGGCACGAAGTGGAAGTTGATCGTGCCTTTGCGGATGCACCGCTTCAAATCGGCTACAGACGGCTCCGCACCTTCAAGATAGGCCTCGAGAAGCTTGTCGTCTTCCTCGACCGCCATCTCGACCAGCGCAGAGCGTAGCTCCTTGGCTTTGTCCTGCAGATCGGCCGGAATTTCCACTTCGTCGAATTTCGCGCCAAGTTGTTCGTCGTGCCAGATGATCGCCTTCATCTTGACAACATCGACAATGCCCTTGAATTCGCTTTCGGCACCGATCGGCCAGGTGATGACCATCGGACGCGTACCGAGACGATCGATCATCATGGCGACGCAGCGCGGAAAGTCCGCGCCGGTGCGGTCCATCTTGTTCACGAAGCAGATGCGCGGAACCTTGTACTTGTCGGCCTGACGCCAAACGGTTTCGGACTGCGGCTCGACTCCGGCAACCGCGTCAAACACGGCAACCGCGCCGTCGAGCACGCGCATGGAGCGCTCAACTTCGATCGTGAAATCGACGTGGCCTGGCGTATCGATGATGTTGACGCGGTGCTCTTTCCAGTAGCAGGTCGTGGCGGCAGACGTGATCGTGATGCCACGTTCCTGCTCCTGCTCCATGAAATCCATGGTAGCGGCGCCGTCATGCACTTCGCCGATCTTATGGCTCTTACCCGTGTAATAAAGAATGCGCTCGGTGGTCGTCGTCTTGCCGGCGTCGATATGCGCGGCGATGCCGATGTTGCGATAGCGCTCGAGAGGGGTTGTGCGGGGCATGGGAGTTTCTCTCGCGTTACCAGCGGTAATGTGAGAAGGCACGGTTGGCGTCGGCCATCTTGTGCGTGTCTTCGCGCTTCTTGACCGCCGAACCGCGATTGTTGGCGGCATCCATGAGTTCGCCTGACAGACGGCCGGTCATGGTGGGTTCATTGCGGCCACGCGCGGCAATAATGAGCCAGCGGATCGCAAGCGCACGAGCCCGGTCCGTGCGCACTTCGACAGGCACCTGATAGGTCGCGCCACCGACACGGCGCGACTTCACTTCAATCGAGGGGCTCACGTTGCGCAATGCTTCGTGGAAAATCTGGATCGGATCCTGCTTGGTTTTCTGTTGGATCGTGTCGAACGCACCATAGATGATGCCTTCGGCCGCCGACTTCTTGCCGTCGTACATCAGGCTGTTCATGAACTTCGCCAGGACGAGATCGCCGTATTTGGCGTCCGGAACGATTTCGCGTTTGTCTGCGCGGCGGCGGCGGGACATCTATGCTCTCCTTATTTCGGACGCTTGGCGCCGTAGAGGGACCGGCGTTGCTTGCGGTCCTTCACGCCCTGCGTGTCGAGCACGCCGCGAATGATGTGATAGCGAACGCCCGGAAGGTCCTTGACGCGACCGCCGCGGATGAGCACGACCGAGTGCTCCTGAAGGTTGTGGCCTTCGCCCGGAATATAAGAGAGGGCTTCGTAGCCGTTGGTCAGGCGAACCTTCGCCACTTTGCGCAGGGCTGAGTTCGGCTTCTTCGGTGTCACAGTGTAGACGCGCGTGCACACCGCGCGCTTCTGCGGACAACCCTGAAGGGCCGGCACCTTGTTGCGCTTTGGTTTCTCGCTGCGCGGCTTGCGGATCAGCTGATTGATCGTCGGCATTCAATCTTCCATCTGTTGCGCGGCACACCGCGCGGAACCAATTTTGCCCATGCGCCAATCGCATGAGCCGAAACAAAAGCGGGCGCGGGCCAAGGGCCTGCCCCGGTGAAGACGCGGAGGACCGAGGCTGCTGCCCGAGTCGCGCGGTTCGAAGCTCTTTACTGGCTTTCCGACAGCGTTTTGGGGCTCGCGCACCGACGGCCTGTCACTGAAAGGTGGCGCTATGTATACGCCGTGGTTTGGCGGGTCAAGCGCGGAAAGAAAGGATATTTCGCCGGGTTTTCAGAGGAGCGCGGCAACCTCGCGACCCACCATCAGCATGAGCACGAGAGTCGACAACGTGAAGATCGAAAACCGCAGGGACACGATGTTCACCGTACCCTGGACGAGACTGTGCACAACCCGCAGCGCTACATAGGCCCACGCCAGATATATATGCAGCTGATCCGAATGTCCGGCCAGAACGATATAGAAAACAAGGGCATAGAAGATGGTCGGCTGCTCCATCAAATGGTTGTAATTGTCCGCCACCTGGCGTGCGGCATCCGGGAGTTGTTGGAGTGCAGCGGGAAAACGAACTTCCTGCGGCTGCAGACCGGCCTTCTGCATCGCTGGGACGCGGGTGGCGTACATCCAAATCCAGACGATCAGCGAAAGCACAATCAGCGCAAGGACCGGTGTGAGCATCGAATTCATCGCTGTTTATCCAATTTCGCCGCAAGCAACACTCGTCGAACCAGAAGCGAAAGCCAACCGGCCGCTGCCCGGACGCCTGCGTCACTATTGCGAATAAGTCTCATTGACCGAAGCGTCGGGGTTGTTAGGTTCAGCCAGTTGCGAACGATTATCAACGCGGCTTACCAGGAGTCCGAATGCGCCAGTTTCTATTATTTCGGTTCCTACCCCCTGTCGCGGCAGCTCTACTCCTGAGCTTCCCATTCGCCAGCCGCGCCCGAGCGGACGACCAACCCTTCCTGACTTTAGATGCCACGGACATAGAGCCGGAGTTCGGCCACGAGCTGGAGCAAAGTTTTGCTTGGGCATCTGGCAAGCCCAGTCTGTCGTTCAACTCTGTAGAGGGCGAAAGTGAGCTCGAATATGGATTTTCGGATCAACTGCAGCTTGCCGGCGCCATCGCGTACGACTGGACGCGCACGCGCGACCATACGAGCCCGGGAGCGTTCGCGATCAGTGGCACGGCAGTCGACGACATCCGCGGGGAGCTGATCTACCAAGCGATGAACGTCTATTTCGATCCGATCGGACTTGGCTTGCTCATATCACCCGGCGCCGGGCGGAATTCACGTGGCGTGGAAACAAAAATCCTGCTGCAGAAAAACTTTCTCAATGACCGCCTGCGCGCCGTGATCAATCTGGGTGGTCAATTCGGGGCCGAGCGCGTGGACGGCGATTGGGGCGACGTCAGCGCTCTGACTTTCGATGTCGGCATCGCATATAACATTACCTGGGAGTGGTCGGCCGCCGTCGAGTTCAATGCGGAGCATGACTTTGACGGCCTGCTGCTCAATGGTCGCGCAGTTCCTACGGCCACGACCTATTATGCTGGGCCGGGCGTTCAGTATGTCGCTCATCCCTGGACCGCAAAGTTCGCAGTGCAGGCTCAGCTGCCATGGGCCAGTGACGCGACGCACATGCCAGGGGCGTTGGATCATGGCTACGTCTCGGACGCGGAACGTTTCCGCATGATGTTTCGTATAACGCGCGACACATTCTAGCTGCGCACGTGAAAAAGGGCCGTTGTTTCCAACAGCCCTTTTTTTAGGCGAAGCATCCAAACTATTCGGCTGCGACCGGTCCCTCGATCTGGGCGACCGGCACGTTCTTGGCCTGCTCTTCCTGAATCGCCCGATCGCGTTCCGTCGCGATGTGACGTAGACGTGCGATGGCACCGCCCGTGCCTGCCGGGATGAGACGTCCGACGATGACATTCTCCTTGAGCCCCTCGAGCGTGTCGACCTTGCCATTGACGGCCGCATCGGTGAGGACGCGCGTCGTTTCCTGGAAGGAAGCAGCAGAGAAGACCGAACGAGTTTGCAACGACGCCTTGGTGATGCCAAGCAGGACCGGACGGCCCTCGGCGATCTTTCCGCCGACGTCGATGGCTTTTTGGTTGGCCTCGTCCAACTCGAGCTGGTCGACCTGTTCGCCGGCCAGCAATGTCGTCTCGCCGCCGTCGGTGATCTCCAGCTTCTGCATCATCTGGCGGCAGATCACTTCGATATGCTTGTCGTTGATCTTGACGCCCTGCAGGCGATAGACGTCCTGGATTTCCTTGACCAGGTAAGTGGCCAGCTCCTCCATGCCCTTGATACGCAGGATGTCGTGCGGCGAAGGATTGCCTTCGACGATATAGTCGCCCTTCTCCACATAGTCGCCCTCGCGCACGCTGATGTGCTTGCCCTTGGGGATCAGGTACTCGGTCGCCTCGATCTTGTCGGACTTCGGCTTCACGATGACGCGGCGCTTGTTCTTGTAGTCCTTGCCGAACTCGACAAAGCCATCCGTCTCGGCGAGAACCGCAGCTTCCTTCGGCTTGCGCGCTTCGAACAATTCCGCAACGCGCGGCAGACCGCCGGTGATGTCGCGCGTCTTGGCGCCTTCGGTCGGGATGCGCGCGATAACGTCGCCAGCCTTGACCTCCGCACCATCCTCGATCGAGAGAATGGCGTCGACGGAAAGCGAATAACGCGCCTCGCCGCCGCCAGGGATCTGGATCGGCTTGCCCTTTTTGTCGACCACGACCATCGTCGGGCGCAGTTCCTGCGCCTTGGAGCCAGAGCCGACACGGCTGTCGATGACGACCTTGTTCGACACGCCAGTCTTCTCGTCCGACACATCGCGCACGGAAACGCCGGAGATCAGGTCCTCATACTTCACGATGCCTTCCACGTCGGTCAGCACCGGCAAGGTATTGGGATTCCATTCCGCCAGGCGATCACCGCGCTTGACCGTCGTACCTTCGTCGACCTTCAAACGCGCACCGTAGACGATGCGGTAGGACGCGCGTTCCTGGCCCTTCGGGTCCATGATCACGGCCTGCATGTTGCGGCCCATCGCGATCAGTTCACCGTCTGAATTCTTGACGATGTTGCGGTTCACGATCTTGATCTTGCCGTCATAGCTGGCTTCGATCTTGGACTGGCCCGCAACCTGCGCCGCGCCACCAATGTGGAATGTACGCATGGTGAGCTGGGTACCAGGCTCGCCGATCGACTGCGCCGCGATCACGCCGACCGCCTCGCCAATATTGACCGGTGTTCCGCGCGCCAGATCGCGCCCATAGCACTTGCCACAGACGCCATCCTTGAGTTCGCAGGTCAGGACCGAACGCACACGCACTTTCTGAATGTGCGCGGCCTCGATGCGATCCGCGACGTCTTCCGTCACTTCCTTGCTGCGGCGAAGGATCACTTCACCCGTGTCGGGATGCTTTACGTCTTCAGCCGTGGTGCGGCCTAGGATGCGTTCGGCGAGCGAAGAGACGACTGTACCACCGTCGATTTCGGCCTGGACGTACACGCCCTTCTTGGTGCCGCAATCTTCGGTGGTGATGATGCAGTCATTGGCCACGTCGACGAGACGGCGGGTGAGGTAGCCGGAGTTCGCCGTCTTGAGCGCGGTGTCGGCCAGACCCTTGCGGGCGCCATGAGTGGAGTTGAAGTACTCCAGGACGGTGAGCCCTTCCTTGAAGTTCGACAGGATCGGCGTCTCGATGATCGAGCCGTCCGGACGAGCCATCAAGCCGCGCATACCGGCGAGCTGCTTCATCTGCTGCGGCGAACCGCGGGCGCCCGAATGGCTCATCATGTAGATGGAGTTCATTTCCTCCATGCGACCCGTCTTGGGGTCGATCCGCGACTCGGAAATTTCCTTCATCATTTCTGCCGCGACCAGATCGGTGCACTTCGACCAGGTATCGACGACGAGGTTGTACTTTTCCTTGTCGGTCGTCAGGCCGTCCAGATACTGCTGCTCATATTCGCGCACGCGATGACGCGTCTCGTCGATCAGCTTGATCTTGGTGTCCGGCACGACCATGTCGTCCTTGCCGAACGAGATACCGGCCTTGCAGGCTTCTCGGAAGCCCAGACCCATCACCGCATCGGCGAAGAGAACTGTCTCCTTCTGACCGCAATGACGATAGACCTCGTCGATGATGTGGCTGACTTCCTGTTTGCGCAGCAGCTTGTTCACCAGCGCGAACGGAATCTTCGGATGTCGCGGCAGGATCTCCGCGATCATCATGCGGCCTGGTGTCGAATCCACACGCAAGGTGACCGGCTTGCCTTCGGCGTCGACGGTCTTGTAGCGGCACTTGATCTTGGCGTGAAGCGTGACGGAACCGGCGAACAGAGCATGCTCGATTTCGCCGATGTCATTGAACACCATGCCTTCGCCGGGTTCATTGGGGCGTTCCTGGCTGAGATAGTAGAGACCAAGAACGATGTCCTGCGTCGGCACGATGATCGGCTTGCCGTTCGCGGGGCTCAGGATGTTGTTGGTCGACATCATCAGCACGCGCGCTTCCAGCTGTGCCTCGAGCGACAGGGGAACGTGCACGGCCATCTGGTCACCGTCGAAGTCCGCGTTGAAGGCGGTGCAGACCAGCGGATGCAGCTGGATAGCTTTGCCTTCGATCAGCACGGGTTCGAACGCCTGAATGCCAAGACGATGCAGGGTTGGTGCGCGGTTGAGCAGCACCGGATGCTCGCGGATCACCTCTTCGAGAATGTCCCAGACTTCCGGCTTCTCCTTTTCCACCAACTTCTTGGACTGCTTGACCGTCTGGCTAAAACCCTTCGCCTCGAGCCGGGCATAGATGAACGGCTTGAAGAGCTCGAGCGCCATCTTCTTCGGCAGGCCGCACTGATGCAGCTTGAGCTCCGGACCGACGACGATGACCGAACGGCCGGAATAGTCGACGCGCTTACCAAGCAGGTTCTGGCGGAAGCGGCCTTGTTTGCCCTTCAGCATGTCGGCGATCGACTTCAGCGGACGCTTATTGGCACCCGTGATGACGCGGCCGCGCCGGCCATTGTCGAACAATGCGTCGACCGATTCCTGCAGCATGCGCTTTTCGTTGCGCACGATGATGTCCGGTGCTTTCAGTTCGATCAAGCGCTTGAGGCGGTTGTTGCGGTTGATGACGCGGCGATAGAGATCGTTCAGATCCGACGTCGCAAAGCGGCCGCCATCCAGTGGCACGAGCGGGCGCAAGTCCGGCGGGATTACCGGTACGACGGTCAGGATCATCCACTCCGGACGATTGCCGGAATCGATAAAGGCCTCGACGACCTTCAACCGCTTGACGAGCTTCTTCTGCTTCTCGCCGCCATTGCTACCGGAGATGTCCGTGCGCAACTGGTCGCGAAGCCTCTCAAGGTCGATGGCCATGAGCAGCTTGCGGATGGCTTCGGCGCCGATTTCGGCGGTGAAGCTGTCGTTGCCATATTCGTCCTGCGCCTTGTAGAACTCGTCTTCCGACAGGAGTTGGCGCTCCTTGAGCGGCGTCAGGCCTGGCTCGATGACGATGTAGTTCTCGAAATACAGAACGCGCTCGAGATCCTTCAACGTCATGTCGAGCATCAGGCCAATGCGCGATGGCAGCGACTTGAGGAACCAGATGTGCGCGACGGGTGACGCCAGTTCGATATGCGCCATGCGATCGCGGCGCACCTTCTGCACCGTGACTTCAACGCCGCACTTCTCGCAGACGATGCCCTTGTACTTCATGCGCTTGTACTTGCCGCATAGGCATTCATAGTCCTTCACCGGCCCGAAGATGCGGGCGCAAAACAGTCCGTCGCGCTCCGGCTTGAAGGTTCGGTAGTTGATCGTCTCGGGTTTCTTCACCTCGCCATGCGACCAGCGCAGAATCTGCTCCGGGCTGGCGAGCGAAATCCGGATGCGGTCAAACGCAGGGATTTCCTTGCCGACCTGGAAGACGTTCATCAGCTCCTGGTTGGCGCGGGCCGCGTCGCGGCGATGCGATCTTGCTTCAGGTTCAAAGTCAGCCATTGAGCAGCTCCACATTCAGTGACAGCGACCGCATTTCCTTGACGAGAACATTGAACGATTCCGGAATACCGGCCTCGAACGTGTCCTCTCCGCGGACGATCGCTTCATACACTTTGGTTCTTCCCGCCACGTCGTCCGACTTCACAGTCAGGATTTCCTGCAGCGTGTAGGCGGCGCCATATGCCTCGAGCGCCCAGACTTCCATCTCGCCGAACCGCTGGCCGCCGAACTGGGCCTTGCCGCCCAACGGTTGCTGCGTGACGAGCGAGTATGGACCGATCGAACGCGCGTGGATCTTGTCGTCCACCAGATGGTTCAGCTTGAGCATATAGATGTAGCCGACCGTGACGGCGCGCTTGAACGACTCGCCTGTACGGCCATCGAACAAGGTGACCTGACCCGAAGAGGTCAAACCAGCCTGTTCCAGCATGTCGACGATGTCCTTTTCCTTGGCACCGTCGAACACCGGTGTCGCGATGGGAAGACCGGAACGCAGATTGTCGCTGAGTTCGGCCAGGCCCGCCTCGTCCAGTTCGGCGAGACGCTCGTCGTTGGCATAGGCGCTCTTCAGGACGCGACGCAGCGGCTCGAACTTGCCGTCGCGACGAACCTTGTCGAGCGCATCGCCAATCTGCTTGCCAAGTCCGGCGCAAGCCCAGCCCAGATGCGTTTCCAGGATCTGGCCGACATTCATGCGCGATGGCACGCCCAGCGGATTGAGCACGACGTCGACCGCCGTGCCGTCTTCCAAATGTGGCATGTCCTCCATTGGCACGATGCGGCTGATTACGCCCTTGTTGCCATGGCGGCCGGCCATTTTGTCGCCCGGCTGCAGCTTGCGCTTCACCGCGACGAACACCTTGACCATCTTCATGACGCCTGGCGCGAGTTCATCGCCGCGGCGCAGCTTTTCGACCTTGTCGGCGAACCGCTTGTCGAGGCGCGATTTGGATTCGTCGTACTGCTTGCGCAGGCCTTCGATCTCGCTCATCGCCTTTTCGTTGCGCAACGCGATCTGCCACCATTGATGCTTGGTGACCGCATCGAGCACGCTTTGCGTGATCTTCGTGTCGGCCGCCATGCCTTTGGGACCGTGCGCGGCCGTCTTGTTGAGAAGGATTTCCTGCAGGCGCGAGAAGATGTTGCGCTCTAGGATCGCGAGTTCGTCGTCGCGGTCTTCGGCCAGACGCTCTTCCTCCGCCTTCTCGATCGCCATGGCGCGCTGATCCTTGTCGACGCCGTGGCGGTTGAAGACGCGCACTTCGACGACCGTTCCGGTCACTCCCGGCGGAACGCGTAGCGAGGTGTCGCGCACGTCGGCCGCCTTCTCGCCGAAGATCGCGCGTAGCAGTTTCTCTTCCGGCGTCATCGGCGTCTCGCCCTTCGGCGTGACCTTGCCCACCAGAATGTCGCCGGCTACGACTTCGGCACCGATATAGGTGATGCCGGCTTCGTCGAGGTTCTTGAGGTTTTCCTCGCCGACGTTGGGAATGTCGCGCGTGATTTCCTCAGGCCCGAGCTTTGTGTCGCGCGCCATCGTCTCGAATTCCTCGATATGGATCGAGGTGAAGACGTCGTCACGCACGATGCGTTCGGAGATGAGGATGGAGTCCTCAAAATTGTAGCCATTCCACGGCATGAACGCGACGAGCGCATTCTTGCCGAGCGCCAGCTCGCCGAGCTGTGTCGATGGACCGTCGGCGATGATATCGCCCTTCTGCAGCAGATCGCCCACCTTCACCAGCGGCCGCTGGTTGATGCAGGTCGAGGCATTGGAGCGCTGGAACTTGCGCAGGCGATAGATGTCGATGCCCGGCTTGGTGGGATCGGCCTCTTCCGTGGCGCGGATGACGATACGCGTCGCGTCGACCTGGTCGACTACGCCGGTGCGCCGCGCACTGATCGCCGAACCGGAGTCCCGCGCCACCACTTCTTCCATGCCGGTGCCGACGAGCGGCGCTTCCGGACGCAGAAGCGGCACTGCTTGGCGCTGCATGTTCGAACCCATGAGCGCGCGGTTGGCGTCGTCGTTCTCGAGGAACGGCACGAGCGCCGCCGCGACGGACACGAGTTGCTTGGGCGACACGTCGATGAACTCGACCTGATCCGGTGTCGTCATCACGAAGTTGCCGTGCTTGCGGCACGATACCAGTTCGTCGATTATGCGATTGCGGCCGTCGATGGTCGCGTTTGCCTGGGCGATCGTGTACTTGGCCTCTTCCATCGCCGAGAGATAGACAACCTCGTCCGTCAGGTGCTTGTTGATCACCTTGCGGTAAGGGCTCTCGATGAAGCCGTACTTATTGACGCGCGCGTACGTAGCGAGCGAATTGATCAGACCGATGTTCGGGCCTTCCGGCGTTTCGATCGGGCAGATGCGGCCATAGTGAGTCGGATGCACGTCACGCACTTCAAATCCGGCGCGCTCGCGCGTCAGACCACCCGGTCCGAGCGCCGACATGCGGCGCTTGTGGGTCAGTTCCGACAGCGGGTTCTGCTGGTCCATGAACTGCGACAACTGCGACGAGCCAAAGAACTCGCGCACCGCGGCTGCCACCGGCTTGGCGTTGATCAGGTCGTGCGGCATGACCGTGTCGATATCGACCGAGCTCATGCGCTCCTTGATCGCACGCTCCATGCGCAGCAGGCCGACGCGGAACTGGTTTTCCATCAGCTCGCCGACCGAGCGCACGCGGCGATTGCCGAGATTGTCGATGTCGTCGATTTCGCCACGGCCGTCGCGCAGTTCCGCGAGCGCCTTGAGGATCGCCAGGATATCTTCCTTGCGCAGGATGCGCGTCGTGTCGGGTGCATCCAGGCCAAGGCGCATGTTCATCTTCACGCGGCCGACGCTGGACAGATCGTAGCGCTCGCCGTCGAAGAAAAGCTGGCCGAACAGGGTCTCCGCCGTGTCGAGAGTCGGCGGTTCGCCAGGACGCATAACGCGGTAGATGTCGATCAGCGCCTGCTCGCGGCTGTGGTTCTTGTCCACCGCCAAGGTGTTGCGCACATAGGCGCCGGTTGTGACGTTGTCGACATTGATCACGTCGATCTCGTGGAAGCCTGCTTCGTCGAGCGCGGCAAGATTCACCGCCGTCAGTTCGTCGCCGGCTTCGACATAAATCTCGCCTGTATCGGGGCTGACCATGTCGAGCGCCGAGTAGCGGCCGAGCAGTTCTTCTTCCGCGAGTGAAATCTGCTTGACGCCATCTTCCTGCCACTTGCGCAGGCCGCGGACGGTGATCTTGGAACCTGCTTCGGCCAGCACCTCGCCTGTCTTGGCGTTTTTCCAGTCGGCGTTCACCTTCGCATTGCGCATCCAACCCTGCTCGACCGGCGTGGTCCAGGAACCGTCCTTCTGACGCTTGAAGGCGATCTTCGTGTAGAAATAGTCGAGGATCTCTTCCTGTGTCAGGCCGGGCGCATAAAGAAGCGTGGTCGCCGGCAGCTTGCGGCGACGGTCGATGCGAACATGAATGATGTCCTTGGCGTCAAACTCGAAGTCGAGCCATGAACCGCGATAGGGAATGACGCGCGCGGCGAACAGCAGCTTGCCTGACGAGTGGGTCTTGCCCTTGTCGTGATCGAAGAAGACGCCCGGCGAGCGGTGCATCTGGCTGACGATCACGCGCTCGGTGCCGTTGATGATGAACGTGCCGTTCTCCGTCATGAACGGAACGTCGCCCATATAGACGTCCTGTTCCTTGATGTCCTTGACCGACTTGGCGCCGGTTTCCTGGTCCACATCGAACACGATGAGGCGCAGCGTCACCTTCAGCGGCGCGGCAAAGTTCATGCCGCGCTGGCGGCATTCGTCGACGTCGTATTTCGGCGGCTCGAATTCGTAGTGCACGTATTCCAGCCGCGCGGTTTCCGCAAAATCGGTAATCGGAAACACCGAGCGGA
>JANYBR010000118.1 GCA_025360685.1 Pseudomonadota bacterium | reverse complement strand
GGAGTGCGGGCCACCCAGGTAACGACTTACTCGAATTTCGAAGAATTGGTCTGAGCAGAATCACTCGGAAGCGAGAGTATGCCCATCTGGGTGGCCCGCACTCCGGCGGGCCATGAGAAAAAATTAAACTCATTGCGCGCTGGCTTGGCGCGTCATTGACGCGGTGGCGTAGCACTCAAATGACTTATCGGTCCGCTACCGGCGCCGAAACCGGGCGCGCTGTGAATGGCTCTTTGCACAAAATCATGCGCGCGTTGAATCGCATCATCAAGCGCCATGCCCTCGCCTAGCCCGCAAGCGATCGCCGTTGAAAGCGTGCAGCCGGTGCCGTGGGTGTGGCGCGTGTCGACTCGTTTGGCGATATAGGCGCGCGGTCCCGTTTCGGGAGTGAACAGCAGGTCGGTGACCGTATCGCTGCCACCGTGACCGCCTTTCAGCAACACCGCCTTGGGCCCGAATGCGAGCAGCGTTGTACCGGCACGCAACAGGTCGCCGCCAGATTGCAGCGCAAAGCCGCATAGGCGTTCGGCTTCCGGTAGATTTGGCGTGATAAGCGCCGCGCCCGGAAACAGCAACGTCTTGAGAATTTCCACGACTGCGTCTTCCGCGAGTGCCGCGCCGGTCGTCGCCACCAAGACCGGATCGACGACCCTCGGAATTGCCGCCGCGCGGGCGTTGATCGCAGACGCAACGGTTCGCGCGATCTCGGCCGAGCCGAGCATGCCAATCTTGATTGCATCCGCACCGATGTCGGACAGGCAGCGTTCGATCTGTTCGAGCACGACGACTGCGGGAACCAGATGAATGGCGCCAATTCCGATCGTGTCCTGCGCCGTGATGGCAGTCAGCGCCGTCATGGCGTAGGCGCCAAGGGCAGTGGCGGTCTTGATGTCGGCTTGAACACCCGCGCCGCCGCTTGAGTCGGATCCCGCGATGGCGAGAAGCCGCATTGGCTTCAAGCCGCGACCTCCTGGATGGCACTCACCACGTCGTTCACGACTGCCCGCAGCAGTGCTTCGTCATCGCCCTCGGCCATGATGCGAATGACGGGTTCGGTGCCGGATTTGCGCACGAGCAGACGGCCGGAGCCGTTCAGACGCGCCTCGCCGTCCTTGATGCAGGCGGTAACGCGCGCATTCGAAAGCGGCGAGCCCTTCTGGAAGCGCACGTTTTCCATGACCTGGGGCATCGGCTCAAACAGATGTGCGACCTCGCTCGCCGGTTTCTTTTCGGCGGCCAGAACGGCCAGAACCTGCAGCGCCGCGATCAAGCCATCGCCGGTCGGGGAGAAATCGCTGAGCACGATGTGGCCGGACTGTTCGCCGCCGACATTGTAGCCGCCCTTCTGCATCTGCTCGATCACGTAGCGGTCGCCGACCTGGGCTCGCGCCAGCTTCAGATCCAGTGACTTGAGATAGCGGTCGAGGCCGGCATTCGACATCACCGTGCCAACGACACCGCCGCCTTTGAGATGTCCGCTCTTGGACCAGGAGCGCGCCAGCAGCGCCAGGATCTGATCGCCGTCGATGATGCGTCCGTGCTCGTCGGACATGACGACACGATCTGCATCGCCGTCGAGCGCGATGCCGAAATTGGCGCGCATCTCGCGTACCTTCGCGGACATCGTTTCGGTGTCCGTGGAACCGCAGCCGGAATTGATGTTGAAGCCGTCGGGTGTGACGCCGATCGGCACAACTTCCGCGCCGAGTTCCCACAGTGCCGCTGGCGCGACCTTGTAGGCGGCTCCATTGGCGCAATCGATCACGATGCGCAGTCCTTCAAGAGTGAGCCGGCGCGAGAAGGTATTCTTGACGAACTCAATATAGCGCGCCTGGGCATCGTCGATGCGCTTGGCACGGCCGAGCTTGGGCGAAGTCGCGAGACCGGACTCAAGGCCATTGTCCATCAGCGCTTCGATCGCCGCCTCATGCTCGTCGGACAGCTTGCGGCCGTCCGGACCGAAAAACTTGATGCCATTGTCCTGATACTGGTTGTGCGAAGCGGTGATCATCACACCCATGTCGGCGCGCAAGGAACGCGTGAGCATGGCCACTGCCGGCGTCGGCAACGGACCGAACTGAAACACGTCCATGCCGACGGCCGTGAAGCCGGCGACGAGCGCGGACTCGATCATGTAGCCCGAGAGCCGCGTGTCCTTGCCGATGACCACACGATGACGATGATCGCCGCGCGTGAAGATCCGGCCCGCGGCCATACCCGCCCGCATGGCGATACCCGGCGTCATGGCTCCGGAATTGGCGCGACCGCGAATGCCGTCCGTGCCGAAATATTTCCGGCTCATTTGAAACGCTCCCCTGGCGGCTGCGCGGCCATCTTATTTCGCAATTCTAACAGATTTTTCGCAGCGATATCCGAACAAAGGCTTAAGTCCCCGCGCCGCCCGCCTCAACGGCCTTGCTGAACGGCCTTTTCCAGCAAAAGAGCGTCTTTGAGCGGGCCTGGCGCGTGCGTGCGGACATAGTCCGCGCCCTGACGAATGGCAAACAGTTCGGCCGCCAGACTGATGGCTCCGGATGCATTCGCGTCGCGGCCGGCAAGCCGGCGCAGGAATGACTTACGCGACACCGAGATGAGGACGGGCAAGTCGAAGCGCGATTTCAGTTCCGGCAAGCGCCGAAGCACGGTGAGTGATGTCTCGGGATTGGTACCGAGGAAGAAGCCCATCCCCGGATCGAGAATGAAACGCCGGCGCGCGATACCGGCGCGTTCCAGCGCCGCGAGCCGAGAGTCGAAAAACCGCGCAATGCGATCCATGATCTCGCCGGGAGGAACGTCGACGCGCGTCGCCGCACCGCGTTCCTGAACCGAATGCATGACGATCAGCTTGGCGTGCGACGCCGCCAGTTCGGGATAGAGCGACGCATCCGGAAATCCCTGGATATCGTTGATATAGGCCACGCCGCGTTCGAGCGCCCAGCGTTGCACCGGAAGGGAAAAGCTGTCGATCGACAGGGGCAGGTCCTGCAAGGCGGCCACGATGGGCACCAGGCGCGCGATCTCCACGTTGGGCGGAACGCCTTTGGAATCCGGGTTCGATGAGGCGGCGCCGATGTCGAGTGTCCCCGCGCCATCCGCGGCGAGCGCGCGGCCGTGCGCGATTGCGGCCGCAGGCTCGAGATATTTCGCGCCATCGGAGAACGAGTCCTCGGTGATGTTTAAAATTCCAAGAATCTGGGTCATGTGCGCTTCTTACCCTCCCCTTGAGGGAGGGTCGAATTGCGAAGCAATTCGGGGAGGGGTCCGACGTCGTGCCATGACCCCTCCCCGAATTATTCTCGTGGTACTCGAATATTTCGACCCTCCCTCAAGGGGAGGGTCAACGCGCTCTATCTGCCCGGCTGCGGCTCGGGAACGAGCGGTCCGCGAGGACGGCCGGCAGCTGGCACGCTTGGTCCGGGGCCGCGCTCCGGTGTCGGCTCCTCGTAAGGCGTGCGGATCGGCTTGATGCCTTTCATCAACCCGACGATTTCGTCGCCCGTCAGCGTTTCGTATTCGAGCAGGCCCTTCGCAACCGTGTGCAAATCGTTAAGCCGCGAGCTCAAGATGCCGTAGGCGCGCTGGTAGCACTCGTCGATGATGCGATGGATTTCCGCATCGATCTTTTGCGCCGTCGCTTCGGAGATGTTCTGCGTCCGCGACACGGAATGACCCAGGAACACTTCTTCCTGGTTCTCCGCATAGGCGAGCGGTCCGAGCGCGTCCGACATGCCGTAGCGCGTCACCATGGCGCGCGCCATGCGGGTTGCGACTTCGATGTCGTTCGACGCGCCGGTCGTTACTTTCTCATGGCCGAATATCAGCTCCTCGGCGATGCGGCCGCCGAAGAAGATGGTGATGTCGGCCAGCATCTTCTGACGGGTCAGCGACAGGCGATCGCGTTCCGGCAGCTGCATGACCATGCCGAGCGCACGGCCGCGCGGGATGATGGTTGCCTTGTGGATCGGATCGGAACCTTCGACCGCGATCGCGACGATGGCATGGCCGCTCTCGTGATAGGCAGTGAGCTTCTTTTCATCCTCGGTCATGGCCATCGAGCGGCGTTCCGCGCCCATCATGACCTTGTCCTTGGCGTCTTCGAGTTCACTCATGGTGACGACGCGCTTGCCGCGGCGCGCCGCCAGCAAAGCTGCTTCGTTCACCAGATTGGCGAGGTCCGCGCCGGAAAACCCGGGCGTGCCGCGTGCGATGGTGCGCGGCTCGACGTCGGGTGCCAGCGGCACCTTGCGCAGATGGACGCGAAGAATCTTTTCCCGACCGCCGAGATCGGGATTGGCGACGACGACGTGGCGGTCGAAGCGGCCCGGACGCAGCAGCGCCGGATCGAGAACGTCGGGGCGGTTCGTGGCCGCGATCAAGATGACGCCTTCGTTGGATTCAAAACCGTCCATCTCGACCAGCAACTGGTTTAGAGTCTGTTCGCGTTCGTCATTGCCGCCGCCCAAACCGGCGCCACGATGCCGGCCGACCGCGTCGATTTCATCGATGAAAACGATGCAGGGCGCATTCTTTTTGGCCTGCTCGAACATGTCGCGCACGCGGCTGGCGCCGACACCGACGAACATTTCGACGAAGTCCGAACCGGAGATGGTGAAGAACGGAACATTTGCCTCGCCCGCAATGGCGCGCGCAAGCAATGTCTTGCCGGTACCCGGCGGTCCGACCAGCAGCACGCCCTTGGGGATGCGCCCGCCAAGGCGCTGGAATTTCTGCGGATCCTTGAGGAAGTCGACAATTTCCTTGAGGTCGTCCTTGGCCTCGTCGACACCTGCGACGTCTTCAAACGTCACGCGGCCGGTACGCTCTGTGAGCATCTTGGCGCGCGACTTACCGAAGCCCATCGCCTTGCCGCCGCCGGCCTGAAGTTGGCGCATGAAGAAAATCCATACCGCGATCAGAAGCAGCATGGGCAGCGCATTGAGCAACACCGCCATCAGGTTGAAGCCGTCGTCCGGCGGACTGACGGAAATGTTGACGTTGTGCGCCTTCATCATCGGCACCAGCGAGGAGTCGCTGCTCGGCGCCATGGTGGTGAAAGGCTGACCATTGGCGAGTTCGCCCTTGATGGCGTCGCCCTGCATGGTGACGGACTTGACCTGGCTTTGGTTCACCTCGTCCACGAACTTGGAATAGGTGATGTTCTGCGCATTGGCGTGCTGCGCCGTGCCCTGGAACAGGTTGAACAGGAACACGAGCAAGAGTGCGACTACGATCCAGAGCGCGAGATTTCTAAGATTGTTCAAAGGGCCGTCCTTTCACGCGGGGCCAAAAGCCGTTTTTAGGGCAGTCAGGAATCCCACCCTATAGATAGGTCAGTTCTACCGCATTGCCAGCCTGCGAAACGTTAAGAAATTTGTATCCCTGCTGCAATCACGATGCCAAAAGCCGCTTAACGGGCGGTGACCAGTGTAACCTACGCATTGCGGCGGTATTTGGAGCTTTTGCGAGCCTGCGGCACATTTTCCGGCACAATTGCGAGTGTGGCGGCGCCAAAAGCCCCGTCCTGCTTGGGGACAAGAAACAGCCGGCAGCCATGCAAGGTACAGCCGCCGCCAATGGAACCGGAGTCAATCCGGTCGAACAAGCGCTCCAGCCGCTCGAATCGCGGACGATAGGAATGACCCGAAACGATCATCAGCAATTGGGCGAGCGCGCGCAGGCCGATTTCGCGCGGCGCACTGCTCAGCGCGGCCGAGTCGACCTGAAGGCCGTTTTCATATCTACGGCACGCACGCAGCAATACCGCTGCGGTGACCGCATCCAGGGCTTCGCGCGCACGCGCCAGATGTGCGGCAGCTCCGGCCAAACGCTGCTTGGTAAGGCCGGCTGCTTCGAATGCCGTCCAGGCTTTGCGCAGGCGGACCCGCGCGAAGCGGTCATCGTCGTTCATCGAATCCTCGAGCCAATCGAGGCCGGCGGACTTCAGATGCGCTCGCACACGCGCGCGCTCGATGGCCAGCAACGGGCGCACCACGCTCAACTCACGAAATTCGGCCAGCGGATAGGCGGCGACGGGGCGCATCGCTGCGAGACCGTCCAGGCCCGAGCCGCGCATCAAGCGAAGCAGGAAGGTTTCGGCCTGATCGTCGCGCGTGTGAGCCACGTAGAGTGCCGCGATCTTGTGCGTTCGAGCCCATTCGCCCATCAGGCGATAGCGCGCCTCACGCGCCGACGCCTCGATGTCCGCGCTCGGACGCGGTCCGGTCCAGTGCAGCGCATGCGATTTGAGCCCGGCCGCTCTCGCCCAGCGTCCGACCTTTCGCGCATCGGCGGCAGACTCTTCGCGCAAACCATGATCGACCGTAATGACGTGCGGCAGCGAACGCCGTCGTTTCCTTGCCCATCCGGCGAGCAGATGCATCAGTGCGATGGAATCGCCGCCTCCGGACACTGCCACGGCGCCCGGCCATGGCGCCCCTGCGGCAACCAATTCATCCATCGCCGCGGCGAAGCGCGCCTCAAGAGACTCCGCGGCAGACCGCTTTGCGCGCGTCGGTGCCTTGGCTGAGGACGGCCGACGAGGCGTGCGGATATTTCGCCGGGAGCGCGGCAAGGGCGGTGCAACCTTCCTTTTTCTGGCCGGCCGCGATCAGCGACTGGCCGAGCTTGAGCATGCTATCGGGCGCGCGGGCGGAGGTGGGATATTTCTTGATGACTTCGGCGAAGGCGCGGGCGGCGTCGGCGAAGTCTTTTTGCACATAGGCGATATCGCCGACCCAGTACACCGCCTGCGGCGCGAGATCGTCCTTCGGATGCGTGTCGGCATAGGTGCGGAAGGCCGCACTCGCCTCGTCGTAACGCGCCTTGGCGAGAAGATTCATCGCCGTCGAGAACTCAGCGTGTGCATCGGCGCCCGAGTCCGGTGCGGCAGACGATGCGCTGCTCGCCGAGCCGGCCGGCAAGGTGCCCAGCACACCTGGTCCGGGCGCGAGCCGCTGCGGCGCTCCCGTGCTGCGCGCCGCAGGCACCGTGTCGGCCTCCGCTGCGGCTGCATTCGAGCCAGAAGGCGCACGATAGGACCCGGCCCCTTCCGAGGCGCCGGGACACGGCACGGCGTTCGCTTCGTCCTGCCCGGTGCGTGCACCAAGTTGCTGGGCGGCCAGTGCACATAGGCGATACTCGAAGTCCTTCTGCTGTCGCCCAATCTTGTCGTTGAGCTCGTCCACGCGGTGGCCAAGCGTCTCGTTATCCCCCGTCAGGTTGCGAACCGTTTCCTCGAGATCGCGAACCTTGTTGTTCAGCTGGTTGATTGTGTCGTCCTGGTTCTGCTCGCGCTGCAGGCGCGCGGCCTTCTCATCGTCGCTCTCGCCGAACAGGCCGGCGACGCGCGTGTAACCGGCCGTATCCCCGGCCGGCTCGATATAGCGTGTCGCGACGGCGGGTCGATCGTTGGCGCCGGCAGCGACGACGAGAGCACACAGCGCGGCAGAAGCCACACCGAGAGCTCGCGATCCAGTCTTGGTCATGCCGCGTCTCCTCGCGAAACGTCATTCATTTGCGAAGACTTAGCCGAAAATGAGGCTTGCCGATATCCGACCGATTCCGGGCAAAAAGGAAAGGGCGCCCGCGTGGAGCGCCCCTTCATACTCTTTTCGAAAAATGCCTAGGAGTTGGCGCCGGAAGTGATCGACGTCACGCCGCGGCGATTCTGCGCCCAGCAGTCCTCCGTCGATGCGGTGCAGATCGGATGTTCTTTGCCATAGGAGATCGTTTCGACACGTCCGGAGGACACGCCGAGGCTGACCAGATATTCCTTGACCGCATTTGCACGCCGTGCGCCGAGCGCGAGGTTGTACTCGCGGGTGCCGCGCTCGTCGCAGTCACCTTCGACCGTGACGCGGACCGAGGGATATTTCTGCAACCAGGTTGCCTGGCGCTGCAGGGTCGCTTTGTCGTTGTCCTCGATATTATATTCGTTGTAGGCGAAATGAACCGTGTCGCCGACATTGACGCGCAAGTCTTCGGCGCTGCCGGGCACGATAGTGGACGTTGTCGGCGTGTTGTTGGCAGGCGGCGTTTCGACCGGCTTCGGAGTCGAGCAGCCGGCCAACATCAGGGCAGCTGAAAACGCGGCAATTGTCATTGCGGCGGAAAACTTGGTCATTGAATCCAAACTCCTCCAGCGAATTAGCCATGCAATTTGCAGCGAATCCGCAATGCATCGCCAGTGAACTCAGGTTTATATGCCTTGGCGGGCAAACTGCCCAAATGGATTACGCAGAGTTTAGGGACAATCGTACTACTGGATCAAGGGCGACCATGCCGGATCGGATGCATCGCCAGGCGTTGTCACCCGCCGTTCGTTGCGGCCGGTCACGTCGATCGACCAGATTTGCGAGCCGCGTCCACCGGGCGACGTACGCCCAAACATGATCACGCGGCCGTTGGGCGCCCAGGTCGGGCCTTCGTCTTCCCAGCCATTGGTAACTATCCGCACGCCCGAGCCGTCGGGATGCATGACTCCGATATGAAATCCGCCACTTTGATTGGTAAACGCGATGAGATCGCCGCGCGGACTCCACACCGGCGTGCCATTGCGCCCGGCGCCAAAACTGACGCGGTGCTGGCCAGATCCGTTGGCGCTCATCACGTAAATCTGCTGACTGCCGCCGCGATCCGATTCAAAGGTGATCTGGGTGCCGTCGGGCGAATAGGACGGGGCGGTGTCGATCCCCGGATCGCTCGTTAACCTTGTTAGCGCGCGGGTTCGCAGATCCATCACATAGATGTCCGAATTGCCGGCTGTTTCCAGAGTGAGCGCGACCTTGTTGCCGTCGGGCGAGAAGCGCGGACTGAACGTCATGTTCGGAAAATTGCCCAGCATCTCCTGGTGGCCGCTCTCAAGATCGAACAGATAGACGCGCGGCTTGGCGCTGATATACGACATGTAGGCGATCATCTGCGCGGTCGGATTGAAACGCGGCGTCAGCACCAGATACTCGCCGTGGGTGAGGAAGATCGGATTGGCACCGTCTTCATCCATCACCGCCAGACGCTTCTTGCGCGCGAGTGCCGGGCCTGATTCCGAAATGAACACCACGCGCGTGTCGAAATAACCCTTCTCGCCGGTGATGCGCTGATAGATTGCATCGGAGATGATGTGCGCGATGCGCCGCCAATTGTCAGGCGTGGTGAAATATTGCTGACCGATCATTTGACTCTCGCCGAACACGTCCCAGAGGCGGAAATCGACCCGCAGGCGTCCGTCGGGCTGCGATTGAACCTGTCCGGACACAAGAGCCTGGGCGTTGATCACGCGCCAACTGCCGAATTGCGGCGCGACATTGATGTTCGTGATTTTTTCGATGAAGGATTTGGGATCGAGAGAACGGAACAGGCCCGAGCGCTCGAGATCGGCGCGCACGACCTTTGCTATGTTCTGCCCGGCTGCCGCGTCGGCGGCGTTCGGCGAAGCGAAATCCGGAATGGCGATCGGCAGCGGCTGCGCATTGCCCTGATCGACTGTCACGTGAAGTTCGGCGCGCGCCGGAGATGCGGCGAGCAAAGTGCCAAGCGTGGCAGCGGCAGCGATGGCGCGCAAAAGTCGGCTAGGCTTCATTTCGGACTCCCATCACTGGACCATTTTGCTCGGATCGAAATCAAAATTGATCACGCGCCAAACGTTGTACTTGTCGGCCGGCAATTTGTAAGGCGCACAGGTGTAGATCGCGCGTCTTGCCGCTTCCGCCGCAGCACGCATGAACGGATCGCCGGCCGCTGCCGCAGCGGAGTCTGCAGCCAATTGTGGCGGCTGTGCGACGCTGCCGTCGGGATTGAGGAAAAGCCGGAATACCGGAATGAGCCGTTCGGGATGCGGCGCGCCTACCGGTGGGTTCCAGCATTGGGCGATCATGTTCTTGAGCGCATCGGAAAGGTCCATCGTCATGGCGTTCATGGCGCCAACGCCTTTTACCGTGCGCTCGGCGACCCGTGCATTGCGAGGCGATGCGGTCGGCGCGGTCAGCTTGTTGAGCAGCGCACTGAAGTCGTCGGTCTTCGGCTTTTTCTGGTCTGCGGGAGGCTGTGGTTTCGGCATCGGTTTTGGAATCGGGGCTGGCTTGGCGATCACCGGTTGCGACGGCGCCTGCTCGGGTGCGACTTCGGCCGCCGGCGGTGGAGTTGCCGCAGGGACCGGCGTCGGCGCGACAAGTTGAGGCGGCGGCGTTTCCTTCGGCTCGATCTTTGGCTTCAGCTGCACCGTCGCCATGATGTTAGTCTTGTCGGCCAGCGTCACCAGGTCGACCGGCACCACGGGCGGCGATTCATCGGTGAAATCGAGGCGATGTTGCCAGGTGAACAACGCCGCAGCCGCGATCGCGCCATGCAGCAGCACCGCGCCGAACACTCCCACACGCGGACCACGTGCCGTGGTCGGCGTGACGCTACTCCGTCTCGGGTTTAGGCTTTGCGACATCGGTAACCAGCCCGATATGGGTGAAGCCTGCGGCGGAAAGAAGGCCCATGACTTCCATGACGCGGCCATAGTCTACGGAGCGGTCGCCGCGAACGAAGATGCGCTGGTCATAGCCGTTGGCCGCGATTGCCGTCAGCTTTGCCACCAGCTCGTCTTCGGCCACCGGCGTATTCTGGATGTAGACCTTGCCGTCGCGCTTGACCGTGACCGAAAGCGGCTCGCGATCCTGGCCCAGCGCCTGTGCGCGGGTCTTGGGCAGATCGACCGGAACACCGACCGTGAGCAGCGGCGCGGTCACCATGAACACGATCAGCAGGACGAGCATCACGTCGACGAAGGGCGTGACGTTGATCTCCGACATTGGTCGGCGCCGGCCGCTTCGCCGGCTTCGGTCCCGGGACTGCACTCCGGCCGCCATCAGCGCGCCTTTTCGTCGAGCTGGCGCGACAGGATGGCGGAGAATTCGTCGGCAAAGGCATCGAGCCGCGTGGTGTAGCGGCTGATTTCATTGACATAGCGATTGTAGAAGATGACGGCCGGGATCGCTGCCAGAAGACCCATCGCGGTGGCGAACAAGGCTTCCGCAATGCCCGGCGCGACGACAGCCAAAGTCGTATCGTGCCGCGCGGCGATGGCGGAAAATGAATTCATGATGCCCCACACCGTTCCGAACAAGCCGATGAATGGCGCGGTGGAACCGACGGTCGCAAGAAAGCCGAGAGAACGTTCCAGTCCGTCGGTTTCGCGCATGATGGTCACGCTCATCGCCTTTTCGATGCGGTCCTTCACGTTGGCCGCGTGCGCTTCGCGCGGTGCGCCGCCTTCGAATGCCCGGCGCCACTCGCGCAGTGCGGCGATGAACACCGCGGCCATAGGATGATCGGCGCGGCTGGAGAATTGCTGATAGAGTTCGTCGAGCGGCTGGCCCGACCAGAAGATCTTCTCGAACTTGGCCGCACGCCGGCGCAACGTGCCAAGAGCCAATCCCTTGTTGATGATGATCGTCCACGACCATAGCGACGCGATCAGAAGCAGGATCA
>JANYBR010000116.1 GCA_025360685.1 Pseudomonadota bacterium | reverse complement strand
GTACAATGGCCTGCCCGATCGCCAGACGTTGGCGCAGGCCGCGCGACAGTTCGCCGGATTTGGAATCCAGCCGGTCGAGCAGGCCTACTCGCGACGCAGCCTTCTCGACGGCCGCTCCGGTCAGCGCCGGCGCGATGCCGTGGGAGCGTGCCGCATAACTGAGGCAGCGGCGCACACCCAGATCGTCGTACAGCCCGTAGAAATCGGGCAGATAGCCCATGCGCGCGTGAATCTCGCGTGGGCTCTGCGCGGTGTCGAGACCGTCGATCCGCACCGTTCCGGTATAGGGATTTTCGAGCGCCGCCAGACAACGCAGCAGCGTGGTCTTGCCGGCTCCGTTGGGGCCGACCAGCGCGGTGATTGTCTGGTCGGGGACGCGCAAGGAAACGCCTTTCAGCGCCCGTGTGGCCGGATATTCGTAGACGAGGTTTTCGACGTCGATCATGACGCTCCGGATGCCACCGACGGCCCGACTCTCATCCTATCGGGTATGAATCTGACGATACAGCGGCACTGTGCGCCGGTCTCGGCTTTCTCCGGAAGGTGAAATTGCGCATCATGGGAATATGACTCGTTCTGGCAAACTCGGCCTTGGAACCGTCCAGTTCGGGCAGGATTACGGTGTCTCCAACCTGCGCGGACGCGTGCCGCTGGAGGATGTCGCGTCGATCCTGCGCCACGCCGCATCGGCTGGCATGGGCACGCTCGACACGGCGGCCGGATATGGCGAGGCGGAACAGGTGCTGGGCTCGCTTCACTCTTTAACGGGGCCGTTCCGCCTCGTGACGAAAACTATTCCGCTGAAGAATGGTCTCGATGCCGTCCTTGCGCGCGCGCGAAAGTCGGCTGAGACGCTTGGACGAAAGCCGGTCGACCTGCTTTTGGTGCATTCGGCGTCCGATTTGCTCGGTGACGAGGCGAGCCGCCTGTGGAACGGCCTTTTGGCGCTGCGCCAAGAGGGGTTGTTCGGCGGAATTGGCATCTCGGCCTATGTCGCCGACGATCCCGTGGCGCTGGCGCGCAGGTTTCGTCCCGCGGCGATGCAGGTTCCGCTGAGCCTGCTTGACCAGCGACTGGTACGGAACGGCGCCCTGGCATCGATCAAGGAACTTGGCGTGGAGATTCATGCACGCTCGCTGTTCCTGCAGGGCTTGCTGTTCCTGGAAGATGACAAGTTGCCGGCAAAGTTGAGCGTCGCCGCCCCGCATCTCGCCGCACTGCGCGCGCGCTTGAAGGATGCCGGCACGACACCGCTGGCCGCGGCGCTGGCATTCGTGCTGAGCCATCCGGAGATCGATGTCGGGATAGTCGGCGTCACTGCCGTATCGGAGCTGGAGGAGATTCTCGATGCGGCGGCGGAAGCAATGCCAAAACTCGATTGGGCCGCCTGCGCGTTGAATGATCCACTTGTGTTGACGCCGTCTCTGTGGTGATCAGCGCAAGGTTGCGAGCGCCCGCAGCACATTGGCGACGCGGGCGACATCGCCCTGTGCCATGGCGGGGAACATCGGCAGGGTCAGAATTTCCTGATAGGTCTTCTCCGCGACCGGGCAAAGCCCGGCTCGATAACCGCGGCCCTGATAGAAACTGTGCAGATAGACCGGTGCATAGTGCACATTCGCCCCGATGCGATTTTCGCGCAGATAGCTGAAGGCCCGCGCACGATCGATGTTCAACCTAGAGAGATCAAGGCGCACGACATAAAGATGGTGGGCATTGGTTCGGTCCGCATGCACGCGCAACGGGCACACATGGGTGATGCCAGCCAGCGCTTCTTCGTACCAGGCGGCGACCGTGCGACGCCGGGCAACCCAGTGCGGCAGGCGTTCGAGCTGCGCCAGGCCCAGCGCGCATTGCACATCCGGCAGGCGGTAATTGTAGCCGAGCTCGATCATGTCGTAGGCGAAGGTGCCTTCGGCGTCGCGCTTGCGATGATCGCTGTCGATGCCGTGATTGCGGAAACGGCGCATGTGCGCTGCGTAGTCTCGGTTGTCGGTGAGCGTCATCCCGCCTTCACATGTGGTCAGGTGCTTCACAGGATGGAATGAGAAGCAGCTGATGTCAGCCAATGTGCCGGCCATGCGGCCCTTGTAGGTCGCGCCAGGCGCGTGGCAGGCATCCGCGACGATGGCGATGTTCCGGCTCCTAGCAATGGCATAAAGGGCGTCATAGTCGGCGGGCTGGCCGGCATAGTCGACTGCGACGATCGCTCTCGTCTTTGGCGTGATCAGACTTTCAACGCAAGAAGTATCGATCAGCAACGTATCCGCTTCGACATCGGCGAAGACCGGTGTCGCGCCCTCGTACACCGCAGCGTTTGCGGAAGCCGCGAATGTAATGGCAGGCACGATGACTTCATCGCCCTGCGCTACGCCAACGGCCCGCATGGCGGAATGAAGCGCAGCAGTGCCGCTGTTGACAGCGACACCTTCGGCGGCGCCGCAGAAGCGCGCGAACGCTCTTTCAAACTGTCCCACGCGTGGACCGGTGGTCAGCCAGTCGGAGCACAGCGCCTCGACCACCGCCTTGATATCCGCATCGCCGATTTCTTGCCGGCCATAGGGGAGGAAATTGAGCGCCGCGGCGCCGTCGCGATCAGGCATAGGCCATCTGCAGGAGCGTTTGGAGGCCGCGCACGTCCATCACTTCCGGGTTGGTGTCGCTGGAATAGGAGAAACCCTCCGGCACCGGCTTGGCACCGCGCGCCAGATAAGCTTCGCGGGCGGCAGTAGCAAAGCTCGCCAGGATCACGTAGCGATCATCCATGTCGACTGTCCAATGCGAGTCGTCGGCCGGGATCATGGTCTCGTGCAGCTTCTCGCCCGGACGGATGCCGACGATGCGCTGCTTCAGCTTGGGGCTGATCAGGGTGGCGAGATCGGTGATCGTCGTCGACGGAATCTTGGGTACGTAGATTTCACCGCCGCGCATCATCTCCATGCTGGAAAGCACGAAATTCACGCCCTGGGTTAGGGTGATCCAGAAGCGTGTCATGCGTTGGTCGGTGATGGGAAGGCTGTCGGCGCCGTCGGCAATCAGCTTGCGGAAAAACGGCACCACAGAGCCGCGCGAGCCAAACACATTGCCATAACGTACCACGGAGAACCGCGTGCCGTCTGAGCCGGCCAGATTGTTGGCGGCGACGAAGATTTTGTCGGAGGCGAGCTTGGACGCGCCGTAGAGATTGATCGGATTGGCGGCCTTGTCCGTCGACAGCGCGATCACCTTGCGCACATTGCGGCGCAGGGCGGCGTAGACGATGTTCTCGGCGCCGAAGATGTTGGTGCGCACGCACTCGAACGGATTGTATTCCGCTGTGGTGACCTGCTTCATGGCCGCCGCATGGACGACATAGTCGACAT
Source organism: Pseudomonadota bacterium (assembly GCA_025360685.1). Taxonomy (GTDB): domain Bacteria; phylum Pseudomonadota; class Alphaproteobacteria; order Micropepsales; family Micropepsaceae; genus Rhizomicrobium. Next base: position 7,886 of record JANYBR010000116.1, on the reverse strand, counting down.
CGCGCAACGCCAAATCGAGGCGGTCGCGGTCGCGCACGTCACCGATGAAGAAACGGATGAAGGGATAACGCTCGGCCGGGAAGTCAAGCGCCATGTCGGACTGCTTGAGCTCGTCGCGCGAGAAGATAATGAGGCGGCGCGGCTTATAGCGCTCGACCACGGTCTTCAGGAAATGCTTGCCGAACGAACCGGTTCCGCCCGTGACCAGGATCGATTTGTCGTTGAGATCGAGCCAGGGCTGGGTGAAGTCGCGGAACTGCACTGGTGCAACGGCCCGAGTCACGATATCGATGGGATTCTGCGTGCGCGCGAGTGCGACGGCAGGCTTGCTCATGGGCGAAGGGTCCTTTTGACCTTTGCAGTCTCGCTGTAGTGTGGTTAACCGCGCCTAAAATTTTTTTGAATTGTCTGAATTGCTCGCTTCACGGTTCTGTAACCAAAACACTGCAGGCTCTTAAAAGTTAACAAGGGTAAACGATGCGGATCGCGATGATCGGAGCGGGCTATGTGGGGCTTGTGTCGGGCGCCTGCCTGTCCGAGTTCGGCCACAGCGTCGTCTGCGTCGACAAGGAAGCCGATAAGGTCTCAGCCTTGCGCTCGGGCAGGATTCCGATCTTCGAGCCGCGCCTGGACGAAGTGGTTGCCACCAACGTCAAGGCCGGACGGCTCTCGTTTGATACCAGTATTGCCAGCGCCGTGCGCGGCGCGGACGCCATCTTCATCGCCGTCGGCACGCCGAGCAGGCGCGGCGACGGCCACGCGGACTTAAGCTACGTTTACGCAGCGGCGGAAGAGATTGCCCGCGCACTGTCGGGCTATGCGGTGATCGTGACAAAATCGACCGTACCCGTCGGCACCAGCCGCGAGGTCGAGAAGATCATCCGTAAGGTTCGCCCCAATACCGAATTCGACATGGCGTCGAACCCGGAATTCCTGCGCGAAGGTTCGGCGATCGACGACTTCCGCCGGCCGGACAGAGTTGTGGTCGGCTGCGACACGGATCGTGCGCGCGATGTCATGCGCGAGGTTTATCGCCCCCTCTACCTGCACGAAACTCCGATCCTGTTCACCAGTCGCGAGAGCGCGGAACTCATCAAGTATGCCGCCAATGCCTTTCTCGCCACCAAGATCACCTTCATCAACGAGATGGCCGACCTCTGCGAAGCAGCCGGCGCGGATGTGCAGGATGTGGCGCGCGGCATTGGTCTCGACGGACGCATCGGCGCCAAGTTCCTCCATGCCGGCCCGGGCTTCGGCGGCTCATGCTTTCCGAAAGATGCACTGGCACTGCGCAAGACCGCGCAGGACCTCGGTTCGCCTAGCAAAATCGTCGAGGCCGTCATCGCGGTCAACGATGCACGCAAGATCGCGATGGCAGAGAAAATCGAACGCGCATTCGGCAGCGTGAAGGGTAAGACGATCGCGGTACTCGGCCTTACCTTCAAGCCGAACACGGACGACATGCGCGACGCGCCAAGCCTCGTGATCGTGCCGTATCTTCAAAGCAGGGGCGCGACAATACGCGCCTTCGATCCGGAAGGCGCAAAGGAGGCCCGCAAGCTGCTCAACATCGAGCTGCGCAAAGACGCGTACGACACGATCGACGGCTCTGATGGCGTGGTCATCCTGACCGAATGGAACGAGTTCCGCGCGCTCGACACGGTGCGCATGAAGACCCTGCTCAAGACGCCGCTAATGATCGATCTGCGCAACATCTACCGGCCCAGCCAGATGGCCGCCGAGGGTTTCACCTATGTCAGCGTCGGCCGAGCGACTGTGACGCCGGGCTAGCTACGCGATGTAGCCCTTCTCGCGCAGATAGACGACGATGCCGGCAGCAAGGTCCGCAGGATCGGCCGTCGTGGTGTCGACCGTCAGCTCGGCATGCTCCGGCGCCTCATAGGGACTGTCGATGCCGGTAAAGTTCTTGATTTCGCCGGCCTGCGCCTTTTTGTAGAGACCTTTGGGATCGCGTTGCATGCAGATCTCGAGTGGCGTGTCGACATAGACCTCGATGAACTCGCCTTCGCCGACAAGCTCGCGCGCCATGCGCCGCTCGGAGCGAAACGGCGAGATGAATGACACGAGCACGATAAGTCCAGCATCGACGAACAGCTTGGCGGCCTCGCCGACCCTGCGGATGTTCTCGACGCGGTCGGCATCGGTGAAGCCGAGATCGCGGTTGAGGCCGTGACGGACATTGTCGCCGTCGAGCAAGTATGTGTGGCGGCCTTCGGCGAACAGCGCGCGCTCGACCAGGTTGGCGATCGTCGACTTGCCCGATCCGGAGAGTCCGGTGAACCAGAGCACGGCGGGTTTCTGGCCCTTCTGCTCGGCGCGGGACCGCTTGTCGACGTCGAGCGCCTGCCAATGCACGTTCGTCGCGCGCCGCAGGCTGAAATCGATCATCCCGGCGCCGACCGTGGCGTTCGTGAAGCGGTCGATCAGAATGAAGCCGCCGGTATCGCGGTTGTCGCGATATGCATCGAACGCGATCGGTTGTGAGGTTGAGAAGTTGCCGTAGCCGACCTCATTGAGATGCAGGGTCTTGGCCGCGTGCTCGCCGAGCGTGTTGACGTCAATCTTGTGCTTGAGCGTGGTGATCTGCACCGGCACGCTGGCCGCGCCGATCTTCATGAGATACTGGCGCCCGGGCAGGAGTTCGTCTTCCGCCATCCAGAGCAAGTGTGCCGCGAACTGTTCCGACACTTCGGGCCGACCTTCCGGCGCGCTCAGCACATCGCCGCGCGATATGTCGACTTCGTCGGCGAGGACCAGCGTGACCGCGGCGCCAGCCGCCGCCTCGCTGAGATCGCCGTCCATCGTGACGATGCGCTTGACCTTGCTGGTACGCCCCGACTTGGCCACGGCAATCGAATCGCCCTGGCGAATGCGCCCACCGACGAGTGTTCCCGAAAAGCCGCGGAAATCCAGGTTGGGACGGTTGACCCACTGCACCGGAAAGCGGAACGGCTTGGCGACAAGGTCGGTGTCGACATCCACAGTTTCGAGATGGGCGAGCAAGGATGGGCCCTTGTACCAGGCGGTCTTCTCGCTGCGGGCGATGACATTGTCGCCGTAGCGCGCCGAGATGGGAACCGGGACTATGCTCGCAAAGCCCAGCCGTTCGGCAAATGCCGCAAAGTCGCGGACGATGCCGTCGAAGGTGTCCTGCGAGTAGCCGACGAGGTCGATCTTGTTCACCGCCAGCACGACATGGCGCAGGCCGAGAAGCGATGCGATGTAGGCGTGCCGGCGTGTCTGCACCAGAACGCCCTTGCGCGCGTCGATCAGGATGACGGCGAGATCGGAGTTCGACGCACCGGTGGCCATGTTGCGTGTGTACTGCTCGTGACCTGGTGTGTCGGCGACGATGAATTTGCGCTTTTCAGTCGCGAAGAAGCGGTAGGCGACATCGATGGTTATACCCTGCTCCCGTTCGGCCTCCAGGCCGTCGACCAGCAACGCGAAATCGATGTCGCCGCCGGTGGTGCCGAACTTGCGGGAGTCTTTTTCGAGGGCGGAAAGGTGGTCCTCGAACAGCAGCTTGGAATCGTAGAGCAGGCGCCCGATCAGGGTGGACTTTCCGTCATCAACACTGCCGCAGGTGAGAAAGCGCAGCAGCGATTTTTTTTCCTGCGCATCGAGAAACTGTCTGAGATCGGAAGGTGCGTTCATCAGAAATACCCCTCCTTCTTCTTCTTCTCCATCGACGACTTCTCATCGCTGTCGATCAGGCGGCCTTGGCGTTCCGACGTGCGGGCGGTGAACATTTCGGTGACGATGCCTTCAAGCGTGTCGGCGTCGGACTCGATTGCTCCGGTCAGCGGATAACAGCCGAGAGTCCGGAACCGTACCAAGCGTTCGTCGGTGACTTCACCCGGTACGAGCTTCATCCGATCGTCGTCGCGCATGATCAAAGTGCCGTCGCGCTCGATGACTGGGCGCTTTTTGGCAAAGTAGAGCGGCACGATCGGAATTTTCTCGGCGAGGATGTATTGCCAGATGTCGAGTTCCGTCCAGTTCGACAGCGGAAACACGCGGATCGACTCGCCCTTGTTGATGCGTGTGTTGTAGACGCGCCAGAGTTCGGGCCGCTGGTTCTTCGGATCCCACGTATGGGTCGACGTGCGAAACGAGAATATGCGCTCCTTGGCGCGCGATTTCTCTTCGTCGCGACGCGCGCCGCCGAACGCGGCATCGAAGCCATATTTGTCGAGCGCTTGCTTCAGCGCCTCGGTCTTCATGACTTGTGTGTGCAAAGCCGAACCGGAATCAAACGGATTGATGCCCTTCTTGACGCCCTCTTCGTTGACGTGGACGAGCAGCTTGAGGCCCAGGCGCTTCACCGTCTCGTCGCGAAACTGGATCATTTCGCGGAATTTCCAGGTGGTGTCGACATGCAGCAACGGGAACGGCGGCTTGGCGGGATAGAAGGCCTTCATCGCCAGGTGCAACATCACCGACGAGTCCTTGCCGATCGAGTACAGCATTACGGGGTTGGCGAACTCTGCCGCCACCTCGCGCATGATGTGGATGCTCTCGGCCTCCAAGCGCTTCAAATGAGATATAACAGGCAATTTAGTGGACAAAATATTGGACCCCGAAAGCCTACTGTGAAATAGGCTGCCTCACGCCCGGATGCAAGGCGTGGCTGACCGCATCCTAGTTCAAGGTCAGCGGCACGAGCGGTCGCGGTGGCGGCGCCATCATAACCGCGAAACGTATGCGGCCCAGCGGCCGCCCGTCATCAGTCACAATATTGACGCGCCAGGCGCCCGGCTTGGGCTTGGATTTGATCGTGTAGCCACGATAGCCCTGATCCCTGCCGCCCTTGATCGCAAAGGTAACCCGGGACTGGGTCACCCACTTTCCGGACGCCGGGTCGAACCACTCCCAGCGATGGACGATGAGTGTTGTGACGCGTACCGGCGCGAATACCGCACTGTACAAATACAGTTTTTCACCCGGGGTCAGGTGGAGGACCGGAGGCGCACCGAAATATGTCGTCCAGGGCTGCGGCTCGTTTACAGCTTGGTAGACGTCACCGTTTTTCTTCACCGAGTGATAGATGCCCGCGTCGGCTAACGCGAGCGGCAGGGGTGGCAGGATCTTGACGAAATAGAACAGGTTCATCGTGGCATAGATCGCAAGCGTGCCGGCCAGAACATGTGGGCGAACCTGGCGAAATCGCTCCCGTCCCAGCCAGGCGAGTATGTCGGCAAAGAACCAGAAGATCACCAGCGCAACAATCCCGCTGACGACGAAGGCGGTGGTACCGATCAATGCGATCAGCACCGGCACCAGCAGTACGGAATAGGAAAAAAGTGCAAAAAAGAACAGCAGCAGCGAGAGCGTGAGGCGTGTCGTGTAGTTCTTGAACAACTCGTTGCCGATGAAGATACCGGCAAGCAGAAGCAAATAAGGCCACGACGTCCACAGCGAAGCACTACGCAGGTAGAAGACGCAAAAGCCGCTCAACAGGCATCCCAGCGCGAACTGGGTCGCTGCCGTCAAGATCGTGCGCGTGCGCTCGCTCGGCCGTTTGTCCTCGGGGCCAGACTCCCAGCGATGCGAAACAGCAATGGCGGCGGCGGCGATCACGAGATAGGCGACGAAGACAATATGCGTCGACGCATGATCGATGCGTCCAAACGTGTAGCTGTCGAATGCATAGCCGCCGGCCAGCGAGACCGCCGACAAGTGACGCTCATACTGATGCGCGAGCGCGATAACGGTCTTGATCGGTTGCAGGATTGGTTGCATGGCAGCGCGGTGAAAGCTCAGGCGTTACGTTCCAGTAGGAGTTCGCATGCGGGTGTGAAGTTAGGATTTCGCGGCCGACTTTTCCGGTGCTCGGCCATAGGCGTCGTCATAGCGCACTATGTCGTCCTCGCCGAGATACGAGCCGGATTGAACCTCGATCAGACGGAGCGGCTGCTTGCCGGGATTTTCAAGACGATGCCTGGCGCCCAGGGGGATGAAGGTCGACTGGTTTTCATGCAGCAGGAACACCTTCTCGTCACATGTCACCTGCGCTACGCCCTGCACCACGACCCAATGCTCGGCCCGTTTCTTGTGGCTTTGCAGGGACAGACGGCCGCCAGGCTTCACCATGATGTGCTTGACCTGATAGCCATCGCCCGCATCAATCCCCTGGTAGCTGCCCCAGGGCCGGAAAACAACCTTGTGATCGGACAGCTCGGCACGGCCCGAACTTTTTAGCTGATCGACGATGGCCTTGACGTCCTGGGCGCGTGCCTTGTCGGCGACCAGTACCGCGTCTTCGGTGACGACAACCACGAGATTGTTCACGCCGACCAGGGCGGTCAGAGCTTTTTCGCTTCGGACGAATGAATTGTGCGAGTCGTGCACCAGGACATCGCCCTGCAGGACGTTGCCGTTCCCATCGCGCTTCTGCAACGACCATAGCGAGGACCACGCGCCGACGTCGCTCCAGCCGATGTCGCAGGGCACGACGGCCGCCTTGGTGGTGCGCTCCATCACGGCATAGTCGATCGAAATGTTCTTCGCCTTCTCGAACGCCGCGCCATCGAGGCGGACGAAGTCCAGGTCGCGTTTTGCAGCGCGCAGCGACTCGCGGCAGGACTCGACAAGCGCCGGCTCGAGACGTGACAGCTCGGCAAGCATCACATCGGCGCGAAAGACGAACATGCCGCTGTTCCAAAGATAGTCGCCCGAAGCGAGATACTTCTGTGCCGTGGCACTGTCCGGCTTTTCGGCAAAACGCTTGACCCGGTTCACTCCGTTGCTCAGGCCGGGACCGCACTGGATGTAGCCGTAACCCGTCTCGGCACTGGACGGCGTGATACCGAAGGTCACGATGTGTCCCTGACGCGCCGCCAACGCGGCTCGTGCGACGGCGGTGGCGAACTCGGGCGGATTCGTCACCACGTGATCGGACGGCAGCAATAGGACGATTCCATCCGTGTCTTGTTCGGCCACCAAGAGCGCGGCAATCGTTGCGGCTGGTGCCGTGTTTCGCCCCATCGGCTCCAGTACGATTGCCCGCGGCGTCACGCCAATCGACTGCATCTGCTCGGCGATCAGGAATCGGTGACCTTCGCTGCACAGCAAGATCGGCGGCTCGGCACCGGATCCGCCGGCACGTAGCACCGTGTCCTGAATCATCGTGCGAGCGCCATTCAGGGCGAGCAGCTGCTTGGGCAGCGAGGCGCGCGACATCGGCCACAGCCTGGTGCCGCTGCCGCCCGATAGAACGACGGGATGGATGCGCTCGGACGCCGTCATCGCCGACCAGCCTCGGTGAACGTTTTGGAACCTAACATGCCCCGCGATCCTGCCCTCATTTGGGTGGAAGCAGGGTAAATTTCAGGCGCCCTGCGCCCCAATAATGGCAACAGAGCACACATTCATGGCAGGGGCGCCACCGAGATTGTGCGTCATGCCGATCCTGGGGTCTTTGAGCTGGCGTGCGCCCGCCCGGCCCTGAAGCTGCAGGTACATCTCGTAGAGCATGCGCAGGCCGGAGGCGCCGATCGGGCGGCCTGAAGTGCTTCGGCCACCCGATCGGGGCCTCCGGCCTCCGGATGATCTACGAGATGTACCTCCAGCTCCAGGGAAGGGCCGGGGAGCGGCAGCTGAAGAACCCCCGCTACGGGCTCACGCACAACCTGGGCGGCTTCCCGCACCAGAACGTCTGCGCAATCTCCATCGTCGGGCGATACGAAAACTAGGAAGGACAAGGGGGGACAGCGCCCCTGTTGGTTTCAACCGATCTTTTCATTCCTGGCGCATCAGTCCGGGCAAAGGCCCGCCATTCCCTAAGCCTGTCGGGAATCGGACCTTGCATCGGCTGTCATGGATCTCGGGATCCGGCAGGCTTTCTGTTTCGACCGCCATGA
>JANYBR010000112.1 GCA_025360685.1 Pseudomonadota bacterium | reverse complement strand
TGGCGATCGAGAGCGCCTGCACGCCAAGCTGCTGCTTGACCTGCAAGGACTGCAGCAACGCGCTGGTCTTGGCCAGGTCGGCGTCGACGAGGTGACCGATGCCAACGGTCAAGGTGTCGGCAAGCTTCTGCGAGAACGTCGCCTGAATCGAGAACTTCTTCGCGCCGGAGGAAAGCTTGGCGAGAGCGGAGTTCACGTTGGTGAGCGACGCCTGGATGGTGGCGACCAAGGTCGAGGCTTTCGCCTGCGTCGAGATCGTCGCCGTCGCCGTCAGAGTCACGATGGTGCCCGACAGCGACAACTTCTGCGCAGAGGTTGTGATGCGACGCGTGCCGTCCGAAGACGCCAGTGCCGTAATCTGCGTGGTCGAACCGTCGACCAGGTTGATGCCGTTGAACACGGCATTCTTCACGATCGTGGAGATCTGGTCACGCAACGCGGTGAAGTCCTGGTTGAGAGCCTGGCGGCTGGCCGTGTCCAGCGAAGAGTCGGACGCGGACAGCGCCTTGGTCTTGAGCTCTATGAGCAGATCCGAAACCGACTGGCCCGCGGACAGAGCAACGTCGATGGCGGACGAACCGCGGTTCAAGCTCTCTGTGACGGCGGCGTAGCCGGCAACCGCGCCGCGTTGATTCTGGGCGATGGCAAAAGTCGATCCGTCATCGCGGGCCGATGCCACTTTCAGACCGCTGTTGACCTGGGCCTGCACCTGCTGCAACTGCGATTGAGTGGCACTGAGGTACTGTAGCGCGACGAGGGCGCCGTTGTTCGTATTGACGCTAAAGGACATGTTTGGCTCCGTTCTGGTTTGCTCGAGCGTTATGCTCTTGGGCGTTTTGCCCACGCCTGTCTTGGCAAGCGGCGTGCCGAACGGAATTCAGTATTTTCTAACCATCGATTGACGGACGCACTCGGAATTTTTTGCCGCCCATAACAAAAAAGCGGCGCTGGTTGCGCCGCTCTTTCTTCGTCTTTTGGCTGCTTTATTTGAAGAGTGAGAGGATTGTCTGCGGCGCCTGGTTGGCAATCGACAGCGCCTGCACGCCAAGCTGCTGTTTGACCTGCAAGGACTGCAGCAGGGCGCTCTCCTTGGCCAGATCGGCATCCACCAGGTGACCGATACCGGCGGTCAAGGTATCGGCCAATTTTTGCGAAAATGTGGTTTGGATCGAGAACTTCTTGGCGCCGGCGGAAAGCTTGGCGAGGGCGGAGTTCACCCTGGTGAGCGACGACTGGATGGTGGCGATCAGCGTCGAAGCCTTGGCCTGCGTCGAGATTGTTGCCGTCGTGGTGACGGTGATGATCGAGCCGGACAGAGTGAGGTTCTGGGCGGCAGCGGTGATGCGGCGCGAGCCGTCCGCGGCTGCCAGAGCTGTAATCTGCAGGGTCGAACCATCGACCAGGTTGAGGCCGTTGAATGTGGCGTTCTTCACGATCGTCGTGATCTGATCACGCAAAGCCGCAAAGTCCTGGTTCAATGCCTCGCGACTCGCCGTATCAAGCGAAGAGTCGGACGCGGACAGCGCCTTTGTCTTCAGCTGGATGAGCAGATCCGATATCGACTGACCCGCGGACAATGCGACGTCGATCGCCGACGAACCGCGGTTCAGGCTGTCCACGACCGACGCGTAGCCGGCGACCGATCCACGCTGGTTCTGGGCGATGGCGAATGTCGAGCCATCGTCTTTGGCGGAGGCTACTTTCAGACCGCTGCTGATGGCGTTCTGCGTTGAGTTCAACTGTGCTTGTGTCGCATTGAGGTACTGCAGCGCGACGAGCGCGCCGGTGTTGGTGTTGACGCTGAATGACATCGAAATCTCCATTCTGGTGGGTGACGGCTTTCTGCGCGTCCAAGGCTCGGATTCGACCTGTGCGGGGACTTCGCAAACGGCGTGCCATTCCGGCGCGGGGTGTCAACCAACTAACCTATTGAATATTAAACATCTTTATGGGGGCACCGCGGCCGGCCGTTAGGCACATTCTGCCGCCGGGCAACAATGAAAAGGCCGGCATGTGGTCATGCCGGCCGAGCCGAAACGAAATGCCAAATTCGCTCAGACGTTCAACTGCAATCCCTGCATGATAGTGCGATTGACTTCGATCAGAGGTTCGAGTGAAGCGCCCTCGCGGGTTACCTGCTTGGAGTATTTGGTGACCCATAGCGACAGCGAAACGATCTTGGCGCGCACGTCGTGGGTAAGCGAGTTGCGATCGTCCATGCAATCGGCAGCGA
>JANYBR010000101.1 GCA_025360685.1 Pseudomonadota bacterium | reverse complement strand
GCGTCGAACGTCGGCAGAGACAAGCACGGCTCCGGGACCCGAGCGCGCCATCAGTCGGGCTGCGACGTTGACGCCGTGCCCTAGAAGATCGCCATTGGATTGCACAACGACATCGCCGACATGAACGCCGACGCGTACTTTGGGCTCGCAGCGCTCGGCGAATTCCTGGGCGGCTTCGACGGCAGAAAGACTCGAAGCAAACTCCAACATGAAACCATCGCCGGCGGAGTTAAACACTCTGCCGCCATGGGCTTCAGCAATCGAATCGACGAGCTTGCGCAGCGCCGCCACTTCGGTTGTGGTCTTTGCCTCATCCGCTTCCGTGCGCGCCGAATAGCCCGCCACGTCGATGGCCACGATGGTGGCGAGTTTGCGGGACGGCGTACTTTCAGCCATGGATTTTTCGGTCCGAAATCTACCGTTGGTAACAATAATAGGTAATCGTTCCCGGCAGCGCCATGGGTCAGCCACTCGTCGGTCAACGGGTGCCAATGCCTGCAGCAGGAAGATTGCCGGCCGATAGGCACGCGAGCGAGCGATCCGTGAGGCGTGCCACAACTTTTCAATGCGATTTCTGCTAGTCCGGAAGGGAGCTTAGCCGCCGGTACATCGCCGGCCTGAACAATTGCTGCTCGAAATCGGCGCTCCGTTGGTTGATGCGCTGAGCGGTGCGTCACGTCCTGTGTCGCAATTTCGGCACGTTAAAAAACGTAGCTGATTTGATCTGTGCGACAACGGCACTTGGAGGCAGACCACCGAATAAGCGCGATGCTGTCCTTAGTCGTGCAAACGGTCTCAGCGCGACTTCGTGATTGCAGTCGAACGAGAGCGATCAAATCGTGAATCATACTCCGCCAAATCATCCACAGAAATTGCGCTGGCGTGAGCGGCATACGCTCTATTCGCTGAGTGTTCTTGTGGGAATACTGCTCCATTGCTTTTCGACAAATGTGTCTCTGTCGCGTTTCCGTTTACACCTCTTGCGGAGACAGTCATGGCTATTCGGAAAATCTGGCTGCAGCAGCCCATCGCGTTTGCGCGCGCCGGTGGGTCCTCCGATCCAGTCCCTGCGTTTCGCTGGACGTTTCCCGACTTGCGGCCGCGCGGCTCCGCACGCACCACCATCTATCCCGAGTCGAGTTTTAGCGTCGACAATGATACAGGATCGCTGACCCAAGTCGATGAACCCTTCATTCTGTTCAAAGATGAAAACGGCATTCGACCGGTCTGTCCATTCTTCGAGCTTCACGGTGAATGTGACGGACAAGACCCACTCGACAGCCGTCTCACCGAACAGGATTTGCGAAATAGCAACCTGTCGCTCGCTGACATCGAATGGGAAATTCGCCACGCCAATCACAAAGCGTATATCGCAACCCACTCCGAAGGCGACCGCATCGAAGCCAGTCTCCAATTTCGCGGCGACGATCACGCTATTCACGTCTTAAAGGGATATTCGCCGAAGGATGCCCCACGACCACTGGTCTTCCCAGAGAGTTGCGGAATTGCGATGGGAAGCCTGCGCGCTATTCGCCCAAGTGCGCAGTTCCCGCACATACGTCTGCGCTTCACGGCACCGAAGGGGCACGCGTATGGTCCACGCGATCTCGATGATCGCCTGAGACAGGTCCCCCAGAGTCGCAACCTGATCGCGTGGTTGCTGGACTGGGTCCTGCTCCGCTTCAAAGCCAATGATGAATGGAAAGGCTTCACGCTTCCCAGCTGTCAGCTCATCCTCAATCCGCAAGCCGCTTGGATGGACTACAAGCTGGTGCGCTACAGCGAATTGCCGGGCGCCTTGGTGCGATTGCTGTTCAATTTTCGGGCCGCAGTCGCGCTATTCCGCGCTCGAGATACGCAGCTGAGTGAACTGATGCGTTTTGCCGTCGGACCGCTCGCCGATGTCGGAAAGTTACCGCCAGGCCTGTTCGCGACCTGGCGCGGCAACGGTGCGATTCTCTCCAGCTTGGGACTGGTCGATGATCTCGGAGACGGCATTATATCGTGCACACTAAGGGGCGTCGGTACAGCGAAGGCTCGCATCGTTGTCGGACCGCCGCATTTTTCGCCCGACCGACGGCCACCCATTTCGATTGCTGACGATTTGATTGACAAGGAAGATCGCGGCGGTCCTCGCAACTGCGAGTGGGCGAAGGCCGACAACCTCCTCTTGGCAAAATTGGAGATCCAAGACCTGCTGGACCGCGCCTTCGAGACCGCCGGAGCCAGCAATCTTGATGCCTGGGCTGAACAGCGGCGCGAAGAGAACGCCAGCGCCGCCATCTATCGCGGCGATCCTGATGTTCCGTTCAACGCCGGTCAGCCGATCTGGGGCGATTTGAGCATTCAAACCGTAACCGATTTGCCGCTGTTCGCGCGTGGCACTTGGCGTCACCGCCGCAATAGTGCGGAAGAATTCTTCGAACAAGTTGTTCGGGACAATGAGGGCTTGATTACGCAGTGGATTCGCGACCAGGACGATCCTCAGTCTGTCTATTACGACAAGCGCATGCCGGCCCTTATGCGCGGCTCCGACCGGCGGCCGCTTCATCTCACGCGGCGCCAGATGGCAGCTTTCCAGCGCTGGTTCGACGCCATTCGAGCGGAGAAGGAAAAGGAAGCCAATGTCGAAATTCAGCAAAGCGCGGTGAGGGCCGCGAACCTTAAATCACGCGACGGCGCCGCGCCATGACTGTCCTGCCGATATCGGCCAAGCTGAAACAATTCTCGAGTTCAGCCGGCCAGCACCTCTTCATCGTCGGCGGCAGTCGAATCTACGACATTGATGACGCGACGGCCAAATCGCTCGAACGGGCATTGCTGCTGGACGGAATTGAACCGATCCCCGTCGAAATCGCCGCTCTTCTTGATCGCGGCCCGGCCGGACCACCCAGCGCACCTGCCGGTGCCCCGAAGATCACGGCGCTTTCGCTCAACGTCGCGCAGAGCTGCAACATGGGGTGCGGTTACTGCTACGCCGAGCAGGGCACGTTCGGTGGCGCCAAGAAAGTGATGAGCCCGGAAACCGCGCGCTCCAGCGTCGACCGGCTGCTGCAGTGGGCACCGGCCGACTCTCGCGTCGTTGTCGCGTTCATGGGCGGCGAACCTTTGCTCAATCGCGAACTGCTACATAGCACAGTGCGCTATGCCGCGGCGGCGGCGCAGCGTAGCGGGCACCGCTGCGCGTTCTCGCTGACCACCAATGCTACCTTGCTCACGGCTGCAGACGCTGAGCTCTTCGCTGACTATCCTTTCAGTATCACCGTCAGCATCGACGGGCCGGCTGGCGTGCAAGATAGGCAACGCCCGATGTTGGGCGGACAAGCTTCGACAGTGCGCACCTTGCGCGGTTTGGAACATTTGCTTCGCCGCCGGCCACGTCAGCTCGATGCACGCATGACAGTGACGGCACAGTCCGGTCCGTTGGTCCCAGTGCTTGATCATGTCTTGGCACTGGGATTTGACGCAGCCGGTTTCGCGCCGGTTGTCGCCGCGCCGAGACCCGGAACAGAAATTCATGGCGCGGCAACGGCTCAGTTCACCGAGGCGATGATTGATTGCGGCCGCCACGCGCTCGCCAAGCTGCTCGCCGGTGAGCGCTACGGCTTTGCCAATCTTCTGACCGCGCTGCACGAGTTGCACAAAGGCTCGGCTCGGGCACATCCCTGCGGCGCGGGCGCTGGGTATCTCAGCATCGATGCGGATGGAGATGCCTTCGGCTGTCACCGCCTCGTGGGCGACGAACGTTTTCGCTTCGGCAGTTTGGCCGAGGGGATCGACGATGAGCGCCGCTTTCACCACCTTTCGGACCACGCAGTTGACCTCCAGGAGCCATGCCGCTCGTGCTGGGCGCGTTATTTGTGTGGCGGTGGTTGCTATCACGAAGTCGCGGCACGCGGCCGCACGCACTGCGACTATATCCGCGGCTGGCTCGGCTTCTGCCTGGAAGCCTATGCGACGCTTGGAACGGCACGCCCGGACCTATTTGGCCCGTTGCCCTCTCGCTGACGAAATGAGACCGCCATGAGCACTGATATTCCCCTTCGACCCATTCTGCCCCGCAATCTGACAGCGCGCGCCGACCATCTGGTCGCAGGCAATCCGATGACGGCGCGCCCTGAGAGTGGAGTCGGCAACGCCCATCCCGGTCTTGAATTTGACGTGCGCGTTCTGGATCGGCACTTCCTTCCAGGCCTCAAGTTCGATTTTCAGTACGGCGCCGGCGCCAAGCTTGCGGCGCTGGTCCCGGCTGAGAATCCAGCTTTGCCCGCGTTGACGGAGGATGACCTGACGCAAGGTCTCTTCCTGCTGCTCGTCAAAGCAAGGTTTGGCAAAGATCCAACCAGGAACGCAGTCGTGCGGCTGGCCGGGGTCGACGGCTATCTGGTGTTGCGCCACATCATTGACCTTGAGCCCGGCACAAGAACGGTCATCGTTGGCCCGTTGCCGAACTCGCAAGACGACCGTGATCGGTTGGTAAGAATTCAAACCGCATTGGAGACAAATGGCGCCCTGCCTGCACTGCAACGCGGCGACGGCGGCGAGCTTGTGTATGCCATGGTGACCGGGAAGCGCGATAGTTTTCTGACTCCAGACGGCGTTATCGATCCTGATCTGATTCCGCCGGGCGAACTGACTCAGAATCTGTGTTCGCCCTGGCAGTGGGATTTCGCCGATTGCTACTGCTACTATTGGGCGTCCAGCAAACCCGACATCGTTGTGGGCATTACCGGGGATGCGCAGGTGCTCAACTTCCAGCGCGACCGTACGGAAGCGGAGCCGGCCAAGCCCGCGAGCACTCCGGCCGAGTGGATGGCCGGCAACATGACCGAAACGGATCTGATCCTGAACTGGGAGACGCTGCCGATCGTCACGTCCGACCGCGAGGGCGTCGTTCCGCGACGGCCGGAGTGGCCGTTGATCGACCCCGCTCAGATCATGACGCTCGCGCAAATCGTTCAGGAGTTGCCCAGCCTGGCCGGACTCGAGCACGCGCTGTGCGTCGAATATCTGTTCGCGAAATACTCGATTGCAGCGCCGGCAACGCCGCCGAGCCATTGGCGCAAAGGCGCGCGGCAGCGCTACCAGGCCCAGCAGGAGATTTTCAGTATCGCTATCGACGAGATGCGACATTTCCGCTGGGTGAATGAAATTCTGCGCCTACTCGGTCAGCCTCCAGCAATGGCGCGCGCAGAGGTCATCGGTAAGGATCTGAGGCGCGAATTTGCGCCCCGCTCCCTCAAGCCTGACGTTCTCGACCAGTTCATTGCGATCGAAGCACCAAGCTCGATTTACAATGACGACCCACAGCAGCTAGACGGCATGTACACGCGCATTCTGGTTTCGCTGCACCACATCGTCATGCCAGAACAGGAAGATCTGAGGTTCCGGCTCAAGCAGTTGATCAAAACGATCATCGACGAAGGCGGTGATCACTGGGATCGTTTCCGTCGCGTGAAGTCGCATTTGGCTGGCCAGAAACCAGCTAGCTATCTGCACCAGATCGCAGCGCTCGAAATCGTTCCGCCGGCACCATGGCGCAGCGTTCAGTCGCTGTGCGATGACTACTATCTTCTCCTGCTGCGGGCGCTGTTCGTAACCTTTATGCTCGGGCGCAAGTCGCGCGGCCGGTGGCTGGGTGTGTCCCATTTGGCGATGTTCGCGCTCGACTCAGCCGCGACCTTTTTGGTCCAGAATGGATACGGTCCAAGATTTAAGCGCGCCGATTGGCCAAAGGATTTCTCGTTTTTGTTCGCAAGCGATAAGAGCGACCTGCGATATGCCAGGCAGTTGAACGAACTGATTCCGACTTCGGACATTGTCGATCAGATCTTTCAGCCCGCGTTGGTGACTCTGGATTCGCTGCGCGGCGGTACGGGTCGCGTCAATTCATTCTTGATCGATCAGGTGGGCCGCATGTCGAGCATGAAGAGTGCAGTGCAAGCTGCGCTCGCTGAGGCATCCACGGCAAGTCGTTGACGGCCGATGCAGAGGAATCCGATCTCAATACATGGCGGAGGGATCGCAGGGCTCAGCGCGGCGCAGATTCTCACGCGTCTCGGGCACTCCGTTGTGATCTCCGCTGCCGGCCAGCCCAGCCCGCGTAGCGTGGCGCTGAATGGTGCTTCGCTCTTCCTGCTTGAACGGATCTGGGGCCGCGATCTACTAGCTGTGTCGACAGGCCATCGACTCGAACGACGCAGACTGGTTTGGGGAGGGATGGAGCCCGCAATTCTGGATGAGCCCGTCGTCGTCGACGATGTCGCCCGGTTGGTCGAGCGCATGACGTGCGCGCTGGAGCGCGACAGCTTAATTGAATGGGACACCGCCGGTACTCATGGCGGGCCGGACATTGTCGCCGCGAAGCTCGATGGCGTTGAATGTTATCTGTCAGGCGGCACGCGGCAGGCTGTTCAAGCGCAAGCTCGCCTCACCGATGAGGCAGACGCTCAGTCAATGCATGTCGAAGCGGTGGCGAGCGGATGGCTGGTTATTTCGCCTGTTGGAGGCGGCAACGCCACGCTGATGGGCGTTGCGCTGGATGAGAATGTCTGTCTCAACACGCTACTCGATGAGTCTAAATACGCGCGCGCCGCCATAGCGCAGCTTGGTCCGTCGTCCGCGCCGTCAAACGCCGCACCGCGACTCTTTGTTTCGGCGCAGTTCGCGGCATCGGCGATTCGGATCGGCGATTGCGCAATGCGCTTCGACCCGATCAGCGGAGACGGCGTTGCCGGAGCATTGCGCGGTGCACATCTCGCAGTTCTGCTTCTGGAGCGCCGCTGCAACGGTGCAGAAAGCGCTGACTCTCACGCCATTTATGAGCAGCGGCTGGCAAGAGCCATGCGGGCGCATCTGGGAGCGTTGGCTCGACTTTACCAAGACGCTCCTCTGGCGAAAAGTTGGGCGCATGAATTGCGAGCCATGCAAGCAATGGATCAAGCGATTGGCAAGGCGTGGCCGAGTGAAGAAACCAGAGTTGTAATCATGGAAGATTCTCTGGCCGCGATTTAGCCAAGCCGCCCGACGTTCAGCGGCCCGCCAGGACACATTTGGCGGCGCGTCCGAGCAGCAATGTCAGTCCGATGGTAATCAAAGCAAGCACAGCGTAGATCACAAAGTCGCCTGCGGACTCCTGGATCAGATCAGCACGAAGACACAAGCCTATCTCAGTAAGCAGCAGCGCCTTCGAGCGAGTTTTGAGCGTCGAGTAGCGGCTTTGCCGCAGGCCGGTCGAGCCGTCCTGATTTCATTGATGATAGGCGAAGATTCCGACTACAGCCCGGGCCTCCGGCTCGTTGGGCAAGACGCCATGGATGCAGTCGATGGTGGGAGTAGCTATTTGGGGCAGAATGTGGATTTGGATTTGACTCGTTAGTTGGCGCCAGTGTTTCGAGCACAGAGCCAGACAACGTCCAGCAATCTAAGGTCGTTCGGCACAAGTGGGACCAGCATCGGAGCCCTTATTCTTCGCGTTCTTTTGCAACCGGCACGTTTGGCCCCCCCTCAAGTTCACTTTCTCTAAACGCGTGCCCACCACTTGAGCGAATGCGTCCAACGCTCCAGCGCGAAACTGACGAACGCGCCGAAACTTAGGAGGGCGGCCATCGCAGCTTTCGCGCACAAGGCGCATCACTTCAATCGATCCATCTTTATTCGGAGAAGTTCATGGCGATCGCTGAGTCAATACTAGGGTGTCTGGTATCAAGACCGCTTTTGATACTTTGAAGGTCTAGGGAAATCTCGCGCGTCCGCCCGCATCCGCTCTGAAATTGCCGAACAACATCACTGCCGCGGAATGGTGGTTTTGCACGAAACACCATGCGCACCCTGTGTTGCTGGAGTGGACGTCGTGTTGAGGTCGAGCAGTACCTGTCCGTAACAGGCGTCTCCCCCGAAAATCTGCTCAACCGCCTTGTCAATGGTTATCAATTGATCAGCCGTGATGTTCCAAAGCGTCGGGATTGCTTTTGCCGCGTCGCGCAAAGCTCGGTGCCTGGCCGCCGTCCGCCGCCGTGCGGCCGTGCCGCTTCATCCTTTCGCAGCCGTCCCCTTGCTGGTCTGCAAGTTATTGAATAGCTTAGGCTTATAAGGGTTGGTGGAGCTTGTTCATTCGACCTTCGAAGCATCTCGGGTGCGCACTGCGCGCCACGCGGATGAACGAAGCGTCGCGCGAGGGAATGATGCGGCATTCGACGTACGGGCCCGAAACGCAGGCTTGGCTGGCTGCGCCGGATGAGCGTTGAGAACACGATACACGGCCTGTGGATCGGCCGGCGCTTGTCGAAGCTCGAACAGCTGACGTTGCGATCGTTCGTCCGGCAGGGACATGAATTCAATCTCTGGATCTATGACGAGCTTGAAGAGGAACCTCCGCCGGGAGTCGTTCTCCGGGATGCGACCGAAATCCTGCCGCGCCGGCGAATCTTTCAAAAAGCGGAGACGGATCCGTCTGCGGGAGTCGGCCGCAAGAGCTATGGCCCCTTTTCCGACCTGTTTCGCTACAAGCTGCTGTGCGATCACGGCGGCATATGGGTGGATATGGATGTCACCTGCCTGCGGCCGTTCGACTTCAGCGATCCTTACCTGTTTCGGGCGCATCCGATCGGCCTGATGGGCAATCTCATCAAGGTACCTGCGGCGTCGGAGCTGATGCGGCTGACTTTCGAGCATGCGGACCGCATTGCGGACGAGAATGTCCCCTGGCTCGCGCTGAACAAGATTCTGAACAATTACGCGCGGCTTTTGCAGCTGACTCCCTATATCCGCAAGAATATCATCAACGAAGGATCCCTCGAGGATACGATCACAGATTTTGCCGGTTCGAAATACCGCGCACCACCGTCGAATTGGTATGGCATTCATTGGGCCAACGAATTTTGGGGCGCCAGAACGTCCGATCATTCGACGCAAAACGGCAGTCTCGTCACCAAGAACAGCCCCGCGAACGGCAGTCTGCTTTATGAACTTTATCGCAAGCACGAATTGATAGATCCGAGGCTACGGGGTGGGGAAAGTATCTCGGCCCCCAAAGTAGCGCGTCCGTCCGCATCGGAAGGCGGCACACGCGCGGCGCGAACCTTGGCTCCGAGTGCGCAAAGACGCTCGCTCAACATGCTCGTGCCCACGCTTGCGCGCGGCGGAGCGGAGCGCATTGTGCTCGATATCGCCCTGGCTCTCGCCGGAGATCCAGATATCGACGTTTACATCTACGTGCGGTCAAAGACGGCGACCGCTCATGAAGTGCCGCGCCGTGCCAATCTGCACGTGGTTCATCTGGACGATCCTGGCTCGCCGCGCCTTGTGGATATGGCTGCAGAGCTCGTCGCGCGTGGCAACCCGCTCATATTTACACATCTCATCAGGCGCCATCACCTTGCACAACTTTGGGAAGCCGGGATCGCAACGGTGCCGGTCGTTCACAATTCCAGACAAGGCTGGGACGAAACGCCGTCGGCGTACGATCACGCCAACGTGCCGTTTGTCGTTGCGTGCGCCGATTCCGTGAAGACAGAACTGGAACAGTCTGAGTGTCCAGTACCCGTCGTAACGATCCGACATGAAATTGGGACGCGCCCCGATCCCGCCGAACTCTCTGCAGGACGCAAGTCTATCCGTGGCAGCTGGGGCATCGGGGACGATACGCTCGTCATCGGCATGATCGGCCAGTTTAAGAGCCAAAAGGCTTACACGAGGGCCGTGAAGGTCCTCGCGCGCGTGCGCGAATATTTACCGGCGAAGCTGATGATCATCGGCGGGTGGGATCACAGATACGGGGCCGGACGAACGACCTTCGAAGCAACGATGCGTCTGGCCGTCGAGCTAGGTGTGGTCGCCGACATGATCCTGATCGGTGAAACGAGCAACCCGATCCCATACTTCGCGGCGTCCGA
>JANYBR010000089.1 GCA_025360685.1 Pseudomonadota bacterium | reverse complement strand
CGTGATCAGCGAGTTGCTCATGCGTTGCTACATAGCCAAAGGCGGAGGCGGAGAAAAGGTTACACTTCGACGCTGCTATTCGTGAACGTAGCGACGTTCGCCCGTGCCGGGTTCGATGTACACGGTGACAGGTTTGCCGGTCGCCTCGTCGATAAAGCGCTCCGGCGTGCGCTGCCAATCCGCTCCGGGCCTCTCCGGTTCGACGCGTTTGTACACCACGCGCTCGAACAGCGTTCCGATCAGCAGCAGGAGTCCCCAGATAGAGAAGATCGCCGCCGGTGGAAATAGCCCGGTGGCGAGCGCGATGAGCCCGCACAGCACCGAGACGACACCGATGGCGATCAACGCGCCGCGCAACATCGTCAGCTCTCCGGCTCGAGAATCACGGCCGTGCCATAGGCAACGATCTCGCTCATGGTCTGCCCGATTTCCGACGAATCGAATCGCATCATCACCACGGCGTTGGCACCCATCGTCGTCGCGTTCTTCACCATGCGGTCGATCGCCTGGCGTCGCGTCTCCTCCAGCAGCTGGGTGTATTCGTGAATTTCGCCGCCGACGATCGAGCGCAGCCCGGCCATGATGTTGCCGCCGATGCCGCGCGAGCGCACCACCACGCCGAAGACTTGACCGATCGTCTGCTTGCGCCGCTGGCCCGGCACATTCTCGGTTGTCGCGACAAGCATGGCTGGCTGCTCCCGATCAATTTCCGCCGAAGCGCATGGGGAATCTCCATGCCGGCCCGCACACTAGCAGAAAAGGTGGCCGGGTTAGACTTCGTTGACACCCCGCCAAAGCGTCACTAAACATCGCGGCCCATCGGCCCAGATGGCGGAATTGGTAGACGCACTAGTTTCAGGTACTAGCGCTGCAAGGCGTGGAGGTTCGAGTCCTCTTCTGGGCACCATGACACTGTCAAAGTGTTGAAATCGCGCGGCCCCGGCAGAGGTCGCGGCGTCTGCGAATATGAACGCCAGATAAACGCCGGCCCCAGCCTGGGTTCACCCGCCATCACTCATTCTCTCGTCAACGATGCATCGGCATCCCAACGTGAAGGAATGAAAACCATGAGACGTCTAGTGAGTGCAGCCCTGGCCCTGACCCTGTTGAGTGGAACTGCGGCCGTCGCCGCGCCCTACGATCAAGGCGGACAGGGATATTACCGCGGCCACCGCAACAATGACGGCGCGGCGGTCGTCGCAGGCGTCGGCATTCTGGCGCTCGCCGCAATCTTGGCCTCGCAGCACCGCCATCACTACCACCATGGCTGGTACGGCCGCGATGGCCGGTGGAACGACGGCTACAATCGCGGCTACTACGGCAATCAGTACCGAGGCTACGACAACAGCTACGGCAACCAGTACCAAGACTACAACAATAATTACGGCAACAACTATGGCAACCAGTACCAAGGTTATGGCGGCTACGACCACCGCTAGAAGCCGCAACTGAATGCGCAAGAACGGCCCCGGCGAATTCGCCCGGGGCCGTTCGCGTATTTGATCCGTTGGGCACTGCGGCGTCACGACAGCCGAGATCGGATAGCTGGTTGGTCGCGCGTGTCTACCAGCGCGGTTGCGGCGGCTGCGAGCATCGAAACAGAAGCACGTCACGACAGTCCATATTCATCTTTTGCATCGAAACAGCCCATTCGCTTGTCTCTCGACGTCTAGTCGCCGACGTGCAGGTGAGTCACAATAGTGACCGCGCACCGGAGATGGCTTGATGGCAGCCCAACGGAAACCCGATTCCAGACGCAAGGCGGCGCCCAGGAACAAGCGCAATGTCATCAAGCCGCCGAGGAAAGTCCCGGCGCCAAAGCGCGACGTTGTCGACGAGAGTTCCGAAGAGAGTTTTCCGGCGAGCGACCCGCCGAGCTGGACGCCTGTGACGGGCGAGGAGCGCTGACCGGTTGACGTGGGCGCGTCGGCGCTCCACCAGTGGAGCATGCCGCCGACCGTTCACCGCGCCACACCCGCCGACATCCCGTCATGGCTCGAAATCGTGCGCGAAGTAGAACCGCTGTTCGGTCCGATGCCGATGTTCGATGCCACGCTCAAGAACAAGATCGCGCACGGCGATGCGCTGTGCGTGCGTGCGGCATCGGGAGCGGTGACCGGTGGGCTGCTGCTGGGGGGAACGCCGCCGGAGATCTGGATCCGCTGGCTTGCCGTGAGCCAATCGGCGCGCGCGCAGGGCGCCGGCGCAGCGCTTGTGACCGCCGCTCTGGATCGGTGCTCCATACCGTGCACGATCTCACTGGCCACCTTCGGCGCCGACATCGCGGCAGGCCGGCCGGCGCGACGACTATACGAGCGCATCGGATTCGTGGCGGGCGAGACGCTGCCGCGCGGACCGGAAGGCGGCACGCGCCAGCTCTTCACACTGGTGCGGTCATGAGCCCGCGTGCGCTGCGCAACGTCCGGATGCTCAGCCTGTTCAACTTCTTTTCGGACTTTCGCATCTACGCACCCATCGCGGTCGTCTGGTTCGCGCACATCACCGGCTCCTATGCGCAGGCCGTGCTCATCTTTGCCATCGCCAAGATCGCCTCGACGCTGTTCGAAGTTCCGACCGGCGTGTTTTCCGATTTCGCAGGCCGCAAAGGCACGATCCTGTTCGGCCAGGCGGCGAGCCTTCTCAGCATCGCGTGCTACGGCATCGCGGCCGACTTCGACTTCCTCGTCGTGGGCGCGGTTCTGGAAGGCCTCGCCTTTTCCTGCTTCAGCGGCAACAATGAGGCGCTGCTCTACGATACATTGAAAGAGGAAGGCACGCACAGCCAGTACGCCGCGTATCAAGGCCGGGCCAGTTCCATGTTCCAGATCGCGCTGGCGGTATCGGCGCTGGTCGCATTCTTCGTTCTGCTCAGGTTCGGAATGCGCGCGCTGTTCCTTCTGTCGCTGATCCCACAGCTTGCGGCGTTGTTCGTCGCTCTGTTCTTCCATGAGCCCGCACAGCATGACCGACGCTTCGACGCGAATGTCTTTGCCCATCTCTCCGAGGCCATCGCCGGCTTCGTGCGCGACGTGCGGCTGCGCGATCTCAGCATCGCCTCGATCCTGGGTTTCGCGCTCGGCGAGGCCAAGCACATGTTTTATCCGGCGTTCTTTGCGCTGCTCTGGCCGGCCTCGGCGCTCGGCATCGCCGGCATGCTGACCCACGCCTTCGCGGCGATCGGATTTCGCGCCGGAGGCGGACTGATCCGGCGCTTCCGGGAGTTTCCGGTCCTGCTCTGGTCGAATGTGGCGAGCATCCTGTTCGGCCTGAGCGCCGTCGCCATCCCCACCATCGCCAGTCCTGCCATTTCCTCGCTGGCCTCGTTTCCGTTCGGGCCCAGCATGGTGGCCCAGGGCAGCCTGATGCAAAAGGCTTTCAGCGATGCCCAGCGCGCCACCATGGGTTCCCTGATAGCGCTCGGCGGTAATCTTTTGTTTGCGCTGGCGGTCTATGCCGTTGGCGCGCTGGCCGACCGCGTCGGTCCGCGCTATGCCTTGCTTGCGGCGGAGATTCTCTCCATATCCGTCACGCTTTTGTACTGGAGACTGTATCGTTCCATCGCCGGGGATGCGGCGAAGACGGCGAGCGAAACGCATGAAGATCAAGCTGCACAAGGGTGACCTGCCTGCCAATCTCGACTTAGGGCCGCTGGTCGCCGTCGACAGTGAAACGCTCGGCCTCAATCCGATGCGCGACCGGCTGTGCCTGGTACAGCTTTCGTCCGGCGACGGCGTTTGTCATGCGGTGCAGTTCGCGCCGAACGAGTACGCGGCACCGCATCTCAGGAAGATGCTGACTGACCCAAAGGTGACGAAGCTGTTCCACTTCGCGCGCTTCGACGTGGCGATGTTCCAGCGTCATCTCGGCGTTACGACCGCGCCGATCTACTGCACCAAGATCGCCTCCAAGCTGGTGCGCACCTATACCGACAAGCACGGTCTGAAGGATCTGGTGAAGGAGCTCCTCAGCGTCGATCTGTCCAAGGAACAGCAGAGCTCCGATTGGGGCGCGCCGGAGCTCAGCGAAAAACAGCTGGCCTATGCCGCCAACGACGTCGCCTATTTGCACAGACTAAAGGATGTGCTGGACGGCATGCTGGCGCGCGAGCACCGCACGGCGTTAGCCAATGCCTGCTTCGGTTTCCTGCCCGCCCGCGCCCAACTCGACCTTGCTGGCTGGGACGGAATCGACATTTTCGCCCACTAGTCCGGTAAACGGCCTCTTTACCGCACTGCAATAATGTAACTTGAACGCCGAGGGTGGCTGGGCCACATTTGGCACGATTTTCGCGTGGTCCCGGATCGGCGTACGGTCTCACCTCGCGAACGCGCGGCAAGCCATTGAATGCCGTTAACAATTACAAGGAACGTCATGCCACCTGCTAAAGCCAGGGCGATCAAGTCGGTGACGGCGCGCAATCGCGATCTGGCGGCCGCACGGCGCGTTCTACAACACGCCTCCGACGCCATCGCCGCGATCAGCACGGCTCTCAACGGCGAATTCTCACGCGCCATCGACACGATCCTCTCGGTGGACGGCCGCGTCATTGTCAGCGGTATGGGCAAGTCCGGCCATATCGGCCGCAAGATCGCCGCCACGCTTGCCTCGACGGGCACGCCAGCGCTGTTCCTGCATCCCGCCGAAGCCAGCCACGGCGATCTGGGCATGGTCACGCGCGCCGACGCGCTGTTGATGCTTTCCAACTCGGGCGACACGGCCGAGCTCGCCGACCTGATCACCTACGCCAAACGTCTCGCCATCCCACTCGTCGGCATGGCGAACAATCCGGAGTCCAAACTGCTGCAGGCGTCGGACGTCGCGCTGCTGCTGCCCAAGGCGCAGGAAGCCTGTCCGATGGGCCTGGCGCAT
>JANYBR010000068.1 GCA_025360685.1 Pseudomonadota bacterium | reverse complement strand
GCCGGTGTTGCAGATTGCGCGGGCCAAGGATTTCGATGAGGCGCTGTCGCTGCCGAGCAATCACCAGTACGGCAACGGCGTTGCCATCTTCACCCGCGACGGCGATGCAGCGCGCGAATTCGCGAGCAGAGTGAAAGTCGGCATGGTCGGCATCAATGTGCCGATCCCGGTGCCGCTGGCCTATCACACCTTCGGCGGCTGGAAGCGTTCGGCGTTCGGCGACATCAATCAGCACGGACCGGAGGGCGTGCGCTTCTACACGCGTGTGAAGACGGTGACGGCGCGCTGGCCCAAAGGCGGCGTGCGCGAGAATGCGAGCTTCGTCATCCCGACGATGAAATAACCATGGCTTCTGCGCTCGAGCGAATTCTTGGTGTGCCGTTCACGCATGCGCGCCGGCGCGAGGAGATCGAAAGTCATCTGCGTTTCCGCGACGCTTCCGACATGCGCGCCACGATGAGCGAGAACCTGTCGCACATCACGCAGAAGTCTGGAGCATTGCTGGCTGCGCAGGCGATCTTCATCGTCGTGGACACCTACGGCATCGATCATGGTTGGCCGCGCTCTGCGATGATGATCTCGATCCTGACGCAGATCCTCGCTGCACTTCTGGTGATGCTGAACCTGCGCACCTTCTACATGGCGGCGCCCCGGACGATCGATGACCCCGTTGAGCTTGAAACCGAGTCGGTCATGCAAATTGCGAACCTGGCCGGAATGCGCGGCGCGCGCTTCAACATCGCGCTCTATCTGACGTTTTTCTCTGTCATCCTGATGGGATTCGGCGCGATAGATGCGGCGTTGGGCTGGGCATGAGTGACGCCGCCGAAATCATCTTCGAGAAGCGCGGCGCGGTCGGGCTCATCACACTGAACAGGCCCAAGGCGCTCAATGCGTTGACCCATGCGATGTGCCTGTCGATGAAGGCGAAGTTGGACGTGTGGTCCAAGGACGATGCGGTCAAATGCGTCGTCATCCAGGGCGAAGGCGAACGCGCCTTCTGCGCCGGCGGCGACATAAGGGCGCTTTACGAGTCCGGCAAAGCGGGAACCTCCTACATCGTCGATTTTTATCGCGACGAGTACATCCTGAACGCGGCGATCAAGCACTACCCCAAACCGTTCATCGCTCTGCTGCGCGGCATCGTCATGGGTGGCGGCGTCGGCGTGTCGGTGCATGGCAGTCATCGCATCGCCGACGAGACGATGCTGTTCGCCATGCCGGAGACCGGGATCGGCCTGTTTCCCGATGTCGGCGGAAGCTTCTTCCTGCCGCGCCTGCCCGGCGAACTCGGCATGTATCTGGGGCTGACCGGCGCGCGGCTCAAGACGGCCGACGCGCTCTATGCGGGCGTCGCGACACATTTCGTGCCCGCCGCCAATCGGGAAGCGCTGATCGAAGCGTTCGCAAGCGGCAAGCCGCCGGACGCGGCGTTGCGCGAATTGTCGGAAGCTTTGCCTGCTGCTTCCCTGCCGGAAATTCGAGCCGACATCGATCGCATCTTTGCCGCGAACAGTGTCGAAACCATTCTGTCCACCCTGGACGCGGAAGGAACGGACTGGGGGCGCGACACGGCCAAGACCATCCGTGCGAAATCGCCGACCGCAACCAAGCTGACGCTCAGGCAGATTCGTGAAGGAAAGTCGCTCTCGTTCGACGACTGCATGCGGATGGAGTTTCGCATGGTAAATCGCGTCATCGCGGGACATGAATTCTACGAAGGCGTGCGCGCCTCGATCATCGACAAGGATGGCGCGCCGCGCTGGGAGCCTGCACAATTGGCGGACGTCAGCGACGCGGACATCGACGCCTATTTCGCGCCGCTGGGGGAAAGAGAATTGCCGTTGTAACCTTGGTGTCATCCCCGGCGAGCATCGCGCGCCAGCGCGGTGCGAGGGAAGGGGACCCAGGTCGTTGCAATTCTCTTCAGCGCACGGACGTGCGCTAGATGGGTGGCCCGGACAAGCCGGGCCATGACGGTGTTTATACGGAGACAAACATATGAGCGTCATCGCATTCATCGGCGTGGGCAATATGGGCGGGCCGATGGCGCGCAATCTTCTGAAGGCGCAAGAACAGGTGCGCGCCTTCGACGTCAGTCCCGCCGCCCTCAAGCCCGTGCTCGAAGCGGGCGCCAAGCAGGCCAATACCGCGCTCGACGCGGTGAAGGGCGCCGACGTGGTGGTGACGATGCTGCCGGCCGGGAGCCATGTTCATTCGGTCTATCTGGAGGATGCCAGCATCCTGTCGGCCGCGCGCAAGGACGCGCTGCTGATCGATTGCTCGACCATCGACATCGAAACGGCGCGCGCCGTTCACGTCATGGCGGAACGCTCCGGCTTCGATTTTCTCGACGCGCCCGTGTCGGGTGGCGTCGGCGGCGCGCAAGCGGGCACCCTCGCCTTCATGTGCGGCGGCAGCGACAAGGCGTTCGCGCGCGCCAAGCCAGTCCTGGAGAAGATGGGCAAGCGCATCGTGCATGCCGGCGGAGCGGGCGCCGGCCAGGCGGCGAAGATCTGCAACAACATGTTGCTGGCGATCTCGATGATCGGAACCTGCGAGGCGTTTGCGCTGGGCGAGAAGCTCGGCCTCGAGCACCAGAAGCTGTTCGAGATCATGTCGGCGGCGTCGGGCCAGTGCTGGTCGTTGACCAGCTATTGTCCCGTGCCCGGGCCGGTTCCCGCTGCGCCGTCCAACCGCAACTATGCCGGCGGTTTTGCCACCTCGCTGATGCTGAAGGACCTGAAACTGGCGCAGAACGCGGCGCTGAGCGCCGGCGCCAACACGCCCCTGGGCGCGGAAGCCGAGCAGCTCTACTCGCTGTTCGACTCGAAGGGTCACGGCGCGATGGACTTCTCCGGCATCATCAAGATGCTGCGCGGGGAGATGTAGCAGCACATCACACAAAGGTTGTCACGGCCCGCCACTCCGACCGCGCTCTCGCGCGGATCGGGGTGGCGGGCCATGACAGTGAGTGGCAAAGCGATACTTGCAAGTCCGGCTCACCGCGCCGGCATGGCGTTGGCGGCGCGCCACACCTTCTCGGGCGTCGCCGGCATGTCGAAGGTCTTGACCCCCAGCGCGTCGGTGATCGCGTTCATCACCGCGGCGGGCGCGGCGATGGCACCGGCCTCGCCGCAGCCCTTCACGCCGAGCGGGTTCGACGGACAGGCTGTGATCGTCATCCCGACATCGAAATTCGGCACGTCGTCGGCGCGCGGCATGCAGTAATCGTTGAACGAGCCGGTGACGAGCTGGCCGGTTTCGCGGTCATAGATGCCATGCTCCAGCAGAGCCTGGCCGATACCCTGCGTGATGCCGCCATGCACCTGGCCCTCGACGATCATCGGATTGATGACGGTGCCGAAATCATCGATCGCGGTGAAGTTCACGATGCGCACCGTGCCGGTATCCTTGTCGACCTCGACCTCGCAGATATGGCAACCGGCGGGGAAGGTGAAGTTGACCGGATCGTAGAACGCGGTTTCCTTGAGGCCCGGCTCGATCTCGTTGGTCGGGAACTTGTGGCCGACATAGGCGGCGAGCGCTACCTCTGCGAACATCATGGTCTTGTTGGTGTGGATGCCGGCGAATTTTCCATTTTCGAACGACACGTCATTCGCAGGCACTTCCATGACATAGGCCGCAATGCGCTTGGCCTTGGCGACCACCTTGTCGAGGGCATGGCTGATCGCCGACAGGCCGACGGCGGCCGAGCGCGAGCCATAGGTGCCCATGCCGAACTGCACCTTGTCCGTGTCGCCATGCACGATCTCGACCGTGTCGATGGCAACGCCGAGCCGGTCGGCGACGAGTTGCGCGAAAGTGGTTTCGTGGCCCTGGCCGTGGCTGTGGCTGCCGGTGAGCACTTCCACCGAGCCGGTCGGATTGACGCGCACCTCGGCGGATTCCCACAGACCAACCCCGGCACCGAGCGAGCCGACCGCCTGTGACGGCGCGATGCCGCACGCTTCGATGTAAGTGGCGTAGCCGAGACCGCGCAGCTTGCCGTCCTTGACCGCTTTTGCCTTGCGCGCTGCGAAACCGGGGACGTCGGCGCGCTTCATCGCCTCTTTCAGCGACGCGTCGTAGTCGCCGATGTCATAGGTCATGATCACCGGCGTCTGGTGCGGGAATTCGTGGATGAAGTTGCGCCGGCGCAATTCCGCCGGATCCATTTTTAGCTGACGCGCCGCTTCCTCGACGAGGCGCTCGACCACGAAGGTTGCCTCGGGACGGCCGGCACCGCGATAGGCATCGACGGGCGCCGTGTTGGTGTAGACCGCGTCGACCTCGGCGTAGATCGCCGGAATATTGTACTGGCCGGAGAGCAGCGTGGCGTAGAGATAGGTCGGCACCGACGAGGAAAACGTCGACATATAGGCGCCGAGATTGGCGATGGTCTTCGCCTTCAGTCCCAGGATGCGGCCATCCTTGTCGAGCGCCAGCGACGCCTTCGTCACATGGTCGCGACCATGCGCATCGGTGAGAAAACTTTCGGAGCGATCGGCCGTCCACTTCACCGGGCGGCCGACTTTCTTGGCGGCCCAGATGCAGACGGTTTCTTCCGGATAGATGAATATCTTGGAGCCGAAGCCGCCGCCGACGTCCGGAGCGATCACGCGCAGCTTGTGCTCCGGCGCGATCTGCACGAAGGCCGACAGCACCAGGCGTGCGACATGCGGGTTCTGGCTGGTCGTTGTCAGGGTGAAGACGCCCGAGCCGGCATCGTATTCGCCGATGGCGGAGCGCGGCTCCATCGCATTGGGAACCAGGCGATTGTTGACGATGTCGAGCGTGACCACGTGCGCGGCCGCCGCGAAGGCATCCCTGGTCTTCTTCTCGTCGCCGAGATGCCAGTCGTAAATTGTGTTGCGCGGTGCTTCATCGTGCAGCTGCGGCGCGCCGGCGGCTTGCGCATCCTGCGGTGCAAGCACGGCGGGCAGCACGTCATAGTCGACCACGACTTTTTCTGCGCCCAGGGCCGCTGCGCCCTGCGTTTCGGCGATGACGACGGCCAGCTGATCGCCGACATGGCGTACCTTGTTCAAAGCCAGCGCCGGATGCAGACCGGCCTTCATCGGACTGCCGTCCTTGGAGTGAATCATCCAGCCGCAGATCAGACCCTTGACGCCATCGGCCTCCAGATCGGCGCCGGTCAGCACCGCAAGCACGCCGGGCACTGCAAGTGCCGGCGCGGTGTCGAGCTTGCGAATTCTGGCGTGCGGATGCGGGCTGCGCACGAACGCGGCGCAGGTCTGTCCTTGTTTTGTGAAGTCATCCGTGTACCGGCCCTGGCCGGTGATGAAGCGGAAATCCTCTTTACGTTTGACGGAAGTCCCGACGAGCGCTGCCATGATCGTGCCTTTCGTTCCGCCGCCGAAACTCTAGACGAATTGCCTCAGATCAAACAAGTTTTGGCGAGTGCTGTGATCGACTGTTGCCGTTTTTGTTTGCCGCCCGAGGCGGTGTGCATTATCCACTGGGGCGGCGCAGATCGAAAGGGTTGAGATGGGCCATGAAACGGCTCTGGTCCTGTGGGCGCTGCTGGCGTTCCAGGTGAAGCACTTTCTGTGCGACTTCGTGCTGCAAACCCAGTACCAGGTGCGCACGAAGGGCATTTACGGTCATATCGGAGGTTTCATCCACTCCGGCTATCACATGGTGCTCTCGCTCCCGGCGATGCTGATCCTGCATGCACCGCTCAGGGCCATCATTATCATTATGATCGGGGAATTCCTGATCCACTATCACACGGACTGGACCAAGGCGAACGTCGATCACTATTTCGATTGGGGCCAGGCGGATGCGCGCTATTGGATGCTGTTCGGCGCCGACCAGCTCGTCCACCAGCTGACCTATCTGGCCATTGTGATCCTGCTGATCCAGGGAACGCTTAGTTAGGTTTTTCCGGTTCCGACCACAGCACGCTGACGAAGAACGACTTCATCCGCGCCAGAAAGTCGTTCTCGACCGTCGCCAACTGGATAGTGCGTTGCGCGATCTGGGCGCGTTCCTGTTCGCGCTTGGCCAGAACATGGCTGAAACGCTGCAGCAGCTGCGGCGATTTCTTGAGCAGCGCTTCGAGCGGCTCCTTGGTGATCTCCAGCACGCGCAGGCGGGTCAGGGCGGTCACCGTGGCATTGCGCGGCGCGCCGGTCATCAGCGACATCTCGCCCACGACATCGCCGGCGGCGAGCACGGCGACTTCGCGCGGATCGTTGTTCTGGCCGAGCACGGTGACCCTGGCCGCACCCTCCAGGATGATGAACATCGAGGCGGCCTGCTCGCCCTGGCGCATGAGGTCAACGCCGCGCGGGACTTCGAGGCTGCGGCTAAGCCGCGCCAGCTCCTTGGCCTGCTCCTCATCCAGAACATCTTCGAACAACGTCGCATGCGCCAGCGCGCCGCGAACCTCGCTTTCACCAAGCAGCAATTTGAGATCCGGCGGATGTGTGAGCTCGACCTGCGTGACCGGCGCCGGCATGCGGTTTTGCAGGATGACGTCCTGCAGCACTTGAATCACGATCGACTTGGCGTTCGACGGTTCGATCTGGTCGGGGTAGGCGTAGAATCGCACCTCGTAGTACAGCGCTTCCTGCGTCAGGCGGCTGAGGAGAACGGACGGTTCGGGCGTGCGAGCCAGGCCCGGCCGGCGCACTGCCTTGAAAGCCTCGCCCAGCAGCATGTCGACCACGCGATCCGCCGGCATGCGGCTGTCGATGCTGACTTCGACCGAGAGCCGTTTGGCGTCGTTCGGCCGGCTATGGTTCATGACCGGATTAGCCGTGACGATGTGATTGGGCACCATCAGCCGGCGCCCGTCGTCGAGCGTGAGGAACGTCGAGCGCCACGAAATGTGCGTCACGCGCCCGTAGACCGGTCCGTCCATCTGGTCGGAATAGACAGTCAGCCAGTCGCCGAGAGAATAGGAGCCGTCCAGGTTGATCGCGATGCCGCTGAAAAGGTCCTGAATGACGGCCTGCAGCGCGATGCCAAGCACGATGGCCGCCGCGCCTGAAGCTGTGAAAAAGCCGGTCAGGGAGAAGCCCTCCTCCCACCACAAACCGACCGAAAGGCCCAGCAGGAACAGCGCGAGCGTCAGAATGTCCTGGATGAGCGCCGGCGTTTCGCGATTGCGGCGGCGCTGCAGATAACGGTGCCAGTAGTAGTGACGGATCAGGCCGTCGATCAAAAGCGTGATGGCGATGACCGCCGCCACCATCACGGCGCGGTCCACTTCTCCGATCAGGTGCGGACTCAGCCGGTCCGACAGCGCGTTCAGGCCCCACAGGCGTGTGGCCAGCAACACGACGAGGGCAAGGGCGGACCAGAGAATCATTTTTCGGTCATCTTGATCTCGATGCCGATTTCGCCGGCGTGCAGGCGCTCGAGATAGAAGTGCACCACCGGATCGTGCGGCGCTTCGCCCGCCAGCCGGGCGAAGAGATCGGTCGCTTCGGATTTGCGCTCGCGCGCGGCGGCGAACGCCGCCTCGTAGCGCGCAAGAAATTCGGCGTTGCACGCGCCATCGTGCAACGGCTCCCAAACATCCAGAGCTGCGGTCTTGCCCTTCAAGATCACCGAACCAATCGGCCGAAACGTCACGCCCTTGCATAGCATACGTGCGTCGTTGCCGACACACAGCCGGGTACCAAAATGCTTGTTGAGGCCTTCCAGCCGCGAGGATGCATTCACCGCATCTCCGGACGCGGTGTAGCTGAAGCGGTCGCTCGAGCCGAAATTGCCCACGGCCGCGACGCCGGTGTTGACGCCGATGCGGGTGACGCCGAGCGGGATGCCCTCCTCGTTCATTTTCCGCCGGAAATTCTCCGTCAGCGCGTCCATTTCCAACATGCACCGGATTGCCTTCGTCGGATGGTCTTCGACGTCCAGCGGCGCATTGAAGATCGCGAAGACCGAGTCGCCGATGAACTTGTCGACCGTACCGTCGAATTTCTGGACCGTGCTCGTCATGCCGTCGAGATAGGCGTTGAGGATGCGTCCGACGTCCTTCGAGTCGAGCCCTTCGGACATGGTGGTGAAGTTGGCGATGTCCGTGAACAGAAATGTCATCTCGCGGCGCTCGCCGCCCAGGGTCAGCTTGGTGGGATCGTCGACCAGCTGCTGCACGACGCTCGGCGAGACATAGAGTGAAAAGGTGTTGTGGATGAACTCGCGCTGACGCCGCGCGTCGAGACCGGTGACCGAGTCGACAAGGGCAAAGGAGCCGACAAGTGCAATGCTCGGCGAAATCAACCCGATCAGGATTCCCAGGTGCGTGTAGAGAACGAGGACTCCGATGGCCCACAGCACGACGATCAGGCCGAGCACCGCGCCGCCGCGAAGCCAAAGCGAGTGGCCGAGCACGCCCAGTGCCGCGCCCAGAAACGCGAAGATCAGCGCGATGATGAAATTGCTCCACCAGGTCAGCTGCGGCGGATCGCGATTCTCGAGCAGCTGGGCAATTTCATAGGCGAGGATGAATACGCCCGGCATTGTTCCCTTGGCGCTTCCGGAAGCGGTCGCGAACGGCGTGCGATGCTGATCGACCAGGGTGAGGTTGGAACCGATCAACACAATTTTGTCCTTGAAGAACGCCTCGGGGTACAAATTGAGCGGCAAGCAGCCGGCAAATCCCGTGACGCACGCAGATACAGTCCGGAAAGCGGGTTGATTGACGCCCGGGTCGGCGCGCCAGACGATCGGCACCAGCGCGTCGGGCGTGGTGACTCCGGCGAGCTGCGCGAGGCGCCGCGGCACGCTCAGCAGATATTGTCCGTTCGCGGCCCTGCGGCCCGGAACAATCCAGCGTGCGGTATCGGTCTGGTCGGTTCCGATATTGGCGACCGCGCGGGCCTTTGGCGGCACGAAGGCATTCAGATAGGCGGTCTGCTCCGCACTGACCGTGCCGCCGGCTTCGAAGTAGCTGACGACGAGCGGCGTCTGCATTCCGTGCAGCACCTTGCGCAACGCGTCGTCCTTGTCCTTCTCCGTCGGCTGGTCGAACAGATAGTCCAGCGCCATCGCGCGCGGATGCTTGCCGTCGAGCGCCGTCAGCAACTGCGCGATGAAGCTGCGATCCAGCGGCGAGCGGTAGGGGAAATGCAGCATCGCCGGCTCATCGACGGCGACCACGACGATGTTGGAATCCTGCGGCTCGAACGGGGATTGGGTGGCGATCTCCCAGTCCTGGACGAAGCGGTCGGCACTGGTCAGGAACGAAATGTCGTCGACCGCGAACATCGCAAGCAAGCCGACCACGAAGGCGATCGTGGCCGCCACTGCACCGTTGAAGATCGTCTTGTTGCGGGCCAGCCCGCGTAGCCGGCCGATGAGTTCATTCATTGATGCGGGCGAAGCAGCGCCTCCGCCTGCGCTTCACAGCCCTTCTGCACCATCCATGCGGCGCGCATGGAATTGTTCGAAAGGCTCGCCGGTATGGTGTTCATGGCCAGCGCATATTCCGTGCCGTTGAAGTTCACCACATAGGCGGCACCGCCGTGAACCGGAACGTCCGTGGTCACGCTGAGGCGGGCAAGGCCGGCGGGCCACACGGCCTGCGACTTCCAGCTGTGGTCGGCCGGCATTACGGTCAGCGACGATTGGACTTTGGCATCCGGACGCCAGAACACGGGCTGGACATTTTCCTGCAGGCAGGCGCTGCCGCTGTGCGTGACGTCGACGAGCCAGGGCTCCGGCAGAGAATTGACTTTGGCACCGCGCGTGACACCGGCCTCGCCGGTGCGCGCATTGTGCTCGGTGGTGAGTGCGGCGAGGGTCGTGCCGAGGCTGCGGCCCTGCCCGCCGGCCGACGGCGCCTGATCGTAGGGGCCGTCGATCGAGAGCGTGGCGCCCGACTCGGAAATCAGGGTCACGTGCTGGCCTTGCTTGAGCACCAGCGGCTTGGTCGAATCGATGCTGCTGCCGGGCTTGAGGCCGATGCCTCGCGCTTCGACGACGATAAGACTCGCCGCTTGGGCCGCGCCGCACACCAAGAGCAACGCCGTCAGCGCGCTCAAACCCAACGCTTTGCTGATCGCCATGGTCATTCTCCACTTGTCACACTGGCCCGGCCGGCACCGCTGCCGGAACGAGCCTTGCTGCCGCTGTCACCGATAAGCGTGAAAGCAGCCCAATTGAACGGATGCGCCGTCGCAGGCTGTGCGATGAGCGCCAGTTGCGACTGCCGCAAAGCCTCGGCCAGGTCGCGTGCATTATCTTTAGCATAACGCGCAAAGACACCGGTCATCAGTTTTCGCGTGGCGGCGGAGGGAACCTCCCAATGGCTGGCCAATACGGCCCGCGCGCCGGCGACGAAGAATGAATCCGCAAGGCCCTCGAGCGCGCCGCCGCCGAGCCGGCTGCCGCCAGACGCCGCCGTGTTGCACGCCGACAGGACGACCAGATCGGCATTGAGCTTCAGGTTGGCGATTTCGCTGGCGCTGAGCAGGCCATCCGACGCCGTGCTGGCCGGCGCCGACACTGGCGGCGACAGCACAAGGCCAGGCTCCTGCTGGCAATGCAGTTCGCCAGGCAGAACACCATGGGTGGCAAAATACAAAACCGCGTACTGGTCGAGCTTCTGGCCGCGCACCGCGCCTTCCGTGGCGCTGGCGCCAAGCAGGATCGAGCCCGGCTGCGCATTGAGAAGATGACCGACGGTCTCGACTTCGCCTGCCGTGTCGGGCAGCGGCGGCAGCGCGCGCAGGAGTGCAGGATCGGCAGGACCATCGGGCTGGCACGCGGCCGCTAGCGCGCCGAGTGCCTTGCCGCTGGTGGCGCCGCCGGTGAACGCCGGATTGCCGACACCAAAGAACGGGCGTGACGTCGCCGCGCGAGACATGCGCGAGCCCCGCAGCGCCAGAAGCGAACGCGGCGACGATACCTGGGTCACAGCCATGCGGCGTATCAGCCAGGCCGCGTTGCCATAACCGCCGCGCGGCTCGGATGTGACAAGCAGGGAAAGCGGCAAGCTTTGCAGATCGCCTCCGGGAACGACGATGAGGTGATCGATTCCCGAAAGTTCCGGCTCAACGGGCGCCAGTATCTGCTGATAGAGTTGGAACGAGGATTTGAGACTGAAGTCGGCAACCCGCCCGAGCCTCGGCACGAAGGCACTGCGTAGCGCGGTGATATCGCCCGTCAGGCTGTCGGCGGTCGCCTTCAGCGGCCGCGCCGTCACGCTCCTGTTGGTTACGAGCAGCACGTAGCTGGCCTTCTCGCCCACCACATAATCGAGCAGCGCTTCGCCATCGCCCAACTCGGCCTGCACGGCGGAGAGGTCGACCGGGTTCGGATCGGCAAGGCGGGCATAGTCGGGAAAGTCCTGCCGGATCCTGGCCAGCAGCGTGTCGGCGTCTGCGGACGCGGCTTTGAAATCTGCGTCCAGCTTCTGAACCATGCCGCCGCGGTGCGAGTCGCTCGGTCCGGCGCTTTGCGCGACGAGTTCGATGCGGGAATTATCGCGCCGGTCGAGCGCACTCCTGTACTGGCGCACCAGATCGGCGAGCGCGGGATTGCCTGCAGCCTCGCGCGAAGCCACGCGCCCGAGCGTACGGTCGGCCATGCCCGAATTGACCAGCTGCACGGCGCGGAACATGTCGGCATCGAGCGCGGCGCGCTGGGCCGGATCTTGTGTCTCCAGGGCGCTGGCTGCGGTGAGGAACGGCACGATCTGGTCGGCGACGATCTGGGAGCGCGCCACCGGATCCTTGGCCAGAATCGCAAATGCAATGCGGAAGTTGGCGATCGCCGGCGGATACACCTGCTGTTCGGAATAGAAGCGGCCGAGCCGCAAATAGGCGCGCGCGGTCGGCGCCGTATCGCCGAACAGCTTCTGGTCCATTGCCAGCGCGTCGGAGAAGTCACGTTCGGCGACCACCACCCGGCCCTGCGCGACGTTGACCTCGCCCATCAGGGAAATGACTTCCGCCCGCCACCAGATCGGCAGGCCCGGCTCTTCGGTGATGATCCAAAGCGCTTCTTCCGCGGCGGCTTGCGCCGTCCCGTGGTCGCCCAGGCGCAGCGCCATTTCGGCCTCGATGCGCAGACTGTGCGCCAGTTCGCCTTCGAGAGCGACCGGTGCTGTCGGTTCGGCGCCGACGCGATCGGTCGCGGCCGATTCCGCCTTGGCGGCATCGACTTCCGCGCGGCGGTCGATCGTTGCGGCGCGTGCGTACTTCAGAGCGTCCGCGAAATTGCGCTGATTGGCGGCATCGAGTGCCTGATAGGAGGCGAGCCGCGCCCGCGCCGTCGCACTGTCCGACGCATCAATGATCGGCTGGGCCCGGCGGAAGAGTGTCGCCGCTTCGTCGAAGCGGCCCTGGTTGCTGACCTGCAGCGCAAGCTCGGCAAGAGTTTCGCCTACCGCGAGCGAGTCCGCGCCGAACATGCCGCTTTCAATCTGGAGGGCTTGCCGATAGGCGTTCTCGGCGCCGGCGTAGTTATCGGCACCACCGTAGAGGTGCGCCGTCTGGATGAGTTTTTTGAAAGCGCCGAAATCGCCGCTGCTGGATTTCAATATGTCGGCCGAATATTTCGCCTGGACCAGGCCAAGCGCGGCTTGCGCATCCGCTGCGTCGATCGTCTGGCCGCTGGCGGCGAGCGCCGCTTCCAGCACCGGCAGCATCGACGGCATGCCTTCCGCGGTTCCGAGCATGTCTTGAGCGGCCGACACCAGGACGAGGCGCGGCCAGCCATTGCCACGCTCGCTGCAGAAGAACAGCACTGCGTCGCCGCCTTGCTGCGCCAGCCAGTGGCCGGAGTCGCAGGTGATATCTTCGGATGTGGTGAGGCCTGCGGGCTGCGACCGGGCGGCGCCGAGAATCGCAGCGCGCCGCGCCGAAGGTTCGGCCGCCAGCGCGCCTGGCAATTGCGTGCTGCGCAGGGTGCCGCTCGCTGCCGTCCCGGAGCCGCATAGAATCTCGCGCCCGCCCGCAAGCTGGCAGTTTTCGCCCGAGAGAGACTGGCCGAGAGAAGCGCCGGCGGCGGAGGCGGCACCTGAAGCCAGGCCATAGGCCGCAACAAGCAAAGCGAGCGCAGTCAGGTTCGTCTTGAATTCGGAGCGGGAGCGCGCGGCGATGTTTCTGATCATATCGCCCACCTACAGCCGCACGGACAGGTCGAAGAGGATTTTGGTGGCGCGCTTGTTGTTGTCGCTGCTCAGTACAGTCTCCAGGGTCTGCGCCACTTCGACCGAAGCCATCACATTGTATGGCAGCCATACGCGCGCACCTCCACCCACCGAGGCGATGGACCGATCCTCCAGCGCCGGAAAGCCAAGTACGCCGCGACGGATATACCAAGTCTTGGCGGCATCGAAGAACACATAAGGCTGCACCGACCGCACCACGGTATTGGTCAGGTGAAAGTCGTAGCGAAACTCGGCCGAACCGCCGGCGCCCGAATCGCCGGTCAGGGCGCCCGGATCGTAGCCGCGGCCGATCCCGGTCCCGCCGAACGTGATCTGTTCGCCGCTGATGAGCCGTCCGAACGAAAATTGACCTTGCGCGCTGACCACGAAGCTCAGGGAGTCCGTCAGCGGCAAGGCCAGGCGGCTGAATGAGCTGAACTTCGTGAAGTCGGTTGCTCCGTCCAGGCGCGAGAGTTGGCCCGAACCGTTCGGTGTGGCGCCGAGGATCGGCAGTCCTTGGGCAATGTCCAACGTGATCGTCCAAACGCCGCCCAGCACATGGGCGCGCTGATAGCTGCCGCCGATATCGAACACTCGCCATTGATCGTGGCTGAACGGCAAGCTGACCACCGCGACCCGCGCGTCCTGCACCGTGAGGCCACCATCCAGAAGCAGGGTTTCGGCGCGGGTGCGGATCAGCGGATAGGTCAGGCGCGGCCCAACGCTCCAGCTGTCGGTCAGGACGTTGAACGCGGTCAAGGTCGAGCCCGGCTGGCCGTGCGACCAGCTGCCGACCAAGGTGCCGACCAGGCCGTCACCGCCGATGGCGCGGCGGTAAAGCAGTTCCGCCGAGACCTGATCGATTGAACTCGGTGAAATGGTCACCGTGCCGGCCAGCTCATCGGCGCCGAAGATGGAGTTGAGTTCGACGTCTCCGACAGCCGTCCACTTACCGGAAAACGGCGAACCACGATTATTGACCGAAAGTCCACCGCTGATCCACGGCTGCAGCGTGTCGACGACGAGATCGGACGCGCCCTTCGTATCGGGCGCCGGTCGCAACACGCCCGTGGCGGAAATGCCGGGAAGATCGTTGGCCATCAGTAGGCCGCGTTCCATCGTCGAGAGTCTGAGCGGGCGCGCGTCCTGCACGGGAGCGAGATACTGGTGAACCAGCGTGCGGGTTTCGTTGTCGCCGCCCTGCACCGCGACGTTGGCGACGTAGCCTTCCACCACGTTTATGGTGAACACACCGTCGGCCACGCGCTGCGGCGGCACGAAGGCGCGCACCAGCAGATAGCCTTCAGCGCGATAGCGCGCCTCGATCTGTTCCGCCACCTTCAGAATGTCGCCGAGCGTAACGTCCTTGCCGATGAGCTGCTC
>JANYBR010000121.1 GCA_025360685.1 Pseudomonadota bacterium | reverse complement strand
CGTCCAACGGTGACGACGCACAGAACGACGGTGCTCAGGTCGGTGCCATGCAGGCGATGGGTCTTGGCCTGGGCTCGGTCACGCCGGAAGCGCGCCGCGGCGATCTGGGCGAGGATGTCGTGCGGCGAGTGCACCGGTTTGTTGGCCACGGACAGAACGACATCGCCGGGCTGAATGCCCTTGTCGCCGGCATCGCTGTCGGGATCGACGCGCGTGACGAGCACGCCGTCGATGCCCTGGTCAATGTTGTAGTTGCGGCGCGCTTCCGGCGTGACCGAGCCCAGGCCAAGACCCATCGCCTGCATGGCACCGACCTGAGCACCGTCGTTCTGTGCGTCGTCACCGTTGGACGGATCGTTTGACGCGACGCGCTGATCCGGACGATTTCCGATCGCGGCCGTGATCGTGCGCTGCGCGCCGTTGCGCATGACGACGAAGCTCGCGGTGGCACCCGCCGGCAGAGCGGCGATGTGGCGGGTCAGGTCGCGCGAGTCCTCGACCGTCCGTCCGTTGATCGCCGTGACGACATCGCCCTGCTGGAAGCCCGCCTTGGCGGCCGGCCCGCCCGGGATGACCTCGGCGACGATCGCGCCCTTGGGCGAGTTGATATTGAGCGTCGAGGCGATGTCCGGCGTGATGCTCTGGATGTTCACGCCCAGATAGCCGCGCTCGACATGGCCATGGGCCTGAAGCTGGGCAATGACGTCGTGGATGATCGATGAAGGAATCGCAAATCCAATGCCGACACTGCCGCCGGACGGCGAGTAGATCATCGAATTCATCCCGATGACCTGGCCGCGCAGGTCGAAGGTTGGTCCGCCCGAATTGCCGCGGTTGATCGGTGCATCGATCTGGATGAAATCCGTATACGGGCCACTGCCGATGTCGCGGCCGAGCGAGGACACGATGCCCGCTGTGACAGAGTTCGACAGGCCGAACGGATTGCCGACGGCGACAACCCAGTCGCCGACTCTCACTTGCCGGTCGTCGCCGAACTCAACCGTCGGCAGCGGTTTTTCACTCTTGATTTTGAGCAGCGCGACGTCGGTCAAGGCGTCTGCGCCGATCAGCTTGGCCTCGAACGTGCGCCCGTCAGGCAGCTTGACGGTGATCTTGTGCGAATTCTCGATGACGTGATTGTTGGTGACGATCAGGCCCGAGCGGTCGATGATGAAACCCGAACCGGCCGAGGTCGCCTTGTGCGGCGTGCGCGACTGTCCGCCTTGTCCCTGCTGATTGAAAAATTGGCGGAACGGGGCGGGCAGATCTTCCGCGTTGACGTTGCCGGTTTCGACCGTCTCGGCGGTGATGGTGACGACGGCGGGGCTCACGCGCTCGACGAGATCGGCGAAGCTGAACGGCGCGCCGTTTTCCAGCATGCGCGGCGGCGTGGAGCGGAACTCGGGCTGCGCGGCGGCGATCTCGCGCACCGGCTGAGTCGAATTGGCCGTCTGAACCCGGGGCGCGAGAGCAAAGGCGCTGACGCCCATCAGCACGATCGCAGCGGCCGATCCCAGGGCGATGGCGCGGCTGTGGCGCTTGATGGGATGGATATTGTCTTCGGGCATTGCTGTTCTCCTGGACCTGTGCCGGTCGGGTGGCTGGCAGGATCGCCCTGTCCAACTACCCGTAATACCTTACGAGTTTCTCTCTAAATTATTAAAAGTACGCAATGTGTTCAACTGCCCTCACCGCACGGCGAAATCAGCCCGCGCCGGTTAGCGTCCCGTCGCCGGGAGGCGATTTTCGCGCCCGGATGACGACCCAGATGGCGATTCCCGCGCCCAGCATCAACACAACAAATGGTGTCAGCCATAAAGCATAGGTGCGCGATTCGAAGGGTGGATTCATCAAGATGAAATCGCCATAGCGCGAGACCAGAAAATCCTTGATCTGCGCGTTGCTGTCGCCGGCCCGGATGCGGTCGCGGATGAGATGGCGCAAATCGACCGCAAGCGAGGCATTCGACTCGTCGAGCGACTCGCCCTGACAGACCAGGCAGCGCAGTTCTTTTTGCAGCGCGCGAGCCCGCGCCTCTTGCGCCGGATCGGCCAAGGCATCGGGCGCGGGCAGGGCCTGCGCCGTTTGCGCGGCGAGCACAATGAAGAGTGCAAGGACGGCGCGTATCATTCGGCCGGCGCCGCCACGGCGACGCTCGCAGGCCGCGCCACGCGCAGCCGGTTCCACAGCGCCGCGAATCCGCCAAGCGCCATCACCAGCGCGCCAAGCCAGATCAGTGGTGCCAGCGGATTGACGTAGGCGCGGAGAATCCAACGGCCCTGCTCGCGCTGATCGCCGAGTGCGAGATAGAGGTCGCTGACGATGGTGGTGCGGATGGCGGTCTCGACCGTGTCTTGGCCTTCAGCGGGAAAGACGCGTTTCTCCGGATGCATGACCGCGATCGTCCATCCGCCGCTGAGCACGGTGACCGTGGCGCGCGCCGCATCGTAGTTCGGGCCGTGCGCACCCTTCACACCATCGAAGCGCAACGTGTAGCCGGCGATGTTCATGCTCTCCCCGGGGCCGAGCACTTCCAACGCCTCGCTGCGCCACAGGGTGGTGCCTGCGATGCCGATCAGAGTGACCCCGAGGCCGGCATGCGCCAGCGCCGATGCGAGCGCGCCGGCCTGAAACGCCCCAAGACCGCGCTCCCTGACTTCGATCGCGCTTGCTCCGATCAGCCAGGCGGCAACGGCAAAGGCACCGCAACCGGCCAGAGTGCGCGGCGCCGTGAAAGCCAAGATCACGGCCGCCGCGACCAGCGCGATGCCGAGTGCAGGTGCCAGTGTGCGCAAGGCCGCGGGCAGATCGCCCTTGCGCCAGGCGAGCCGTGGTCCGAACGGCACGAGAATAAGAAGCGCAATAAAGATCGGTGCGAAGGTAATCGCGAAATAGGGCGGCCCGACGGAGATCTTC
The DNA here is from genome assembly GCA_025360685.1 of Pseudomonadota bacterium. Taxonomy (GTDB): domain Bacteria; phylum Pseudomonadota; class Alphaproteobacteria; order Micropepsales; family Micropepsaceae; genus Rhizomicrobium. Next base: position 17,585 of record JANYBR010000121.1, on the reverse strand, counting down.
GTGCCGGTAAGCGCATCGAGCGCCAACGGATAGAGCGTACCGACAAACACCGTCGCGGCAGCGGCGGCGAGAAACACATTGTTGAGGAGCAACGCTGTTTCGCGGCTGGCCGGCTCGAACGACGCGCCGCCGTCAAGGCTGGGCGCGCGCCAGGCGAACAGCGCCAGCGCGCCGCCGACCGCACCGCCGATCAACACCAAAATAAAAAATCCGCGCTCCGGATCGTTGGCGAAAGAGTGAACCGACGACAGCACGCCGGAGCGCACCAGAAATGTGCCGATGAGGCTGAGTGAGAATGCCGCGATGGCGAGCAGCAGGCTCCAGCTGCGAAACGCACCGGTGCGTTCGGTGGCGAGCGCCGAGTGCAGCAGCGCGGTGGCAACCAGCCACGGCATCAAGGATGCGTTCTCCACCGGATCCCAGAACCAGAAGCCGCCCCAGCCAAGTTCGTAATAGGCCCACCAGCTGCCCAGCGCGATGCCGAGCGTCAGCGCGATCCACGCCGTGAGCATGAATGGCCGCGCCGCGCGCGCCCAATCGCGCTCCTGGGTGATAAGCGCCGCAGCTGCATAGGCAAACGAGGCCGAGAGACCGACATAGCCGGCGTAGAGCATGGGCGGATGCACCGCGAGGCCGAAATCCTGCAGCAGCGGATTGAGCCCGGCGCCTTCGAACGGCACCGGATCGAGCCGCAGGAACGGGTTCGACGTGAACAGGATGAAGAGAATGAAGGCGGCGGCGAGCATGCCCATCACGCCGAGTGCCGCGCTGGTCAACCGCGCCCCGCCACGGCGGGAGAACGCGATGGCGGCCGTGTAGAGCGCGAGCACCAGCACCCAGAGCAGCATCGAGCCTTCATGGTTTCCCCACACGCCGCTGATTTTGTAGATCAGCGGTTTCAATGTGTGCGAGTTCTGCGCCACATTCAGGATCGAAAAATCCGAAACGATCGAGGCATAGGTCAGCGCGCCGAACGCAAGTCCGATGAACACCAGCATTCCGGCGGCGCTGCTCGATGCGATAGCCTGCGCGCCCGCAGCACCCAGGCGCGCGCCGCCGATTCCCGAAATCGCAAGTACCAGCGCCAGCGCCAGCGCAAGACACAGCGCAAGCTGGCCGATCTCGCCGGTCATTGGCCTTCTTTCCAGCGGCCCGAACGCTTCAGCGCATCGACGACTTCCGGCGGCATGTAACGCTCGTCATGCTTGGCGAGCACCTCGGTGGCGGAGAATGTGCCGGCGTCATTGAGCGCACCAAGCGCCACCACGCCCTGTCCTTCGCGGAACAACGCCGGCAGCACGCCATGATAGGTGACGGGAATTGCCGACTTGCCGTCCGTAACCTTGAAATTCACATCCGCGCCGGCGCCGTGATGCACACTGTGCGTCTCGACCAGGCCGCCAATGCGAAATGCAATCCCTGGTGCGACATGCTTGGTCTGCACGTCGCTGGGGCTATAGAAATAAAGGACATTGTCCTTGAGCGCGAACAGCACCAGCGCGGCTGCACCGGCGCTTGCCACAATGAGGGCGGCGGCAAAGGCGATGCGGCGGCGTTGCTTGGCGGTCATCCGGTTTCGAGCTTGAGGGCGCCGGGACTATAGTGAGGTGCATCGCGCGATCCAACGCGGGCGCCCCGCTTCGGCCCCAATCGCGCGACAATCTGTCAATGCCAAGTAAGGGGAATTCCGTGAATATACTCCGTCCTGCCGTGGCCGCTTTTGCGCTGCTGGCGCTTGCCGCCTGCTATCCGCCGACCACCACCCATCCTGTCGGAACTACCGCCGGGTTCAAGCTCGATCCGGTTCTGTCCGGTACGTGGAAGGCTGATCCCCCCGAGCCGTCCGAACGCGGCGCCTTTTATCACTTTCTGCCGAAGCTCGACGGAACGCTCACTGTTCTCATCGTGCAGTCCGGCGACGAGCCGGATGGCGACTGGAACCTGGTCGAGTTGACGACAGGCAAAGCCGGCGCCAACCGCTTCATGAACGCGCGGCTGCTCTCGAGCAACGGCAAACCGGAGGAAGGTTCTCCGGGCGGCACGATCCCGGTTCTCTATCGCATCGATGCGAAGGGACGCATAACGCTTTATCTGACTGACGAAACCGCAACCAAAGCCGCAATTAAGGCTGGCAAGATCAAAGGCACGATCGGCAAGGGCGACTCTGGCGACGCGGTGATCACGGCCGATCCGGCAGCGCTCGACAAGTATATGGCGAGTTCGGCGGCGGCCGCGCTCTTCACCAAACCGTTCTCAACCTTGCACAAGATCGACTGAACGCGATGAAAGCCTTCCGACTCATTCTGTCGATCGGTTTGGCACTATCCGCTGCCGCATGCCTGCCGGTCACGACCACCGCACCGGTGGGATCGACGGTTGGCTTTGTCAACGATGGCGCGATCGAGGGAACCTGGTCCGGCCGGATCGACAAAGACTCTTCGGCGACCACCTATTTCCATTTCCTCGCCAATGACGACAACACATTCACCTTGGTCGGCGTCACGACGAAGTATGGCGAGGACAAGGGCGGCTGGGGAACCTACACGCTCACTACCGCCGTTCTGGGCGGCCACCGCTACATCAATGCGCGCGAGACGATCGACGAGGGCAAGTTCGCCTCGGAAGACGCGCAGAAGGCCAACATTCCGCTGCTCTATTCGGTCAGCGGCGACACGCTCACACTGTATCTACTTGACGAGGACATGGCGGCAGCCGCCATCGCGGCGCACAGGATCGACGGCAAGGTGACGAAGGGCCAGTTCACGAAAGACGTTGCGATCACCTCGGACGCCGCGCATCTCGACAAGCTGCTGGCGAGCGAGAGCGGCGTCAAATTGTTCAAAATGTTCATGGTGCTGACGCGATTGAAGTAGGGCGAGCGGTCGATCTGTCGTTCGCGTACGTCCATCTTGCTGGCAATTTATTCCATAAAACTCACGTCATTGCCCGGCCTGTCAGGGCAACCCATTTTTTTATCCACTAAGATGGAAATTGGGTCGCCCGCATGAAGCGGGCGATGACAAGTGAAATGATAAGGTTCAATCCGAGCGAGCTTCAGTGACCCGCCCGGTTCAGAATATTCTTTGCGTCGCCCGTGTCGTAGTTCAGGCCTTCGAGGGTCAGCGTCAGCCGATGCGGCCACTCGGCGCTGGCGAGACCCTTGCGCGACAGTGCGTTCCACACCGCCTCATTGTACAGCCCGCTTGCATCCTTGCCCGCCACGGTGGCGTCGCCGAGATGGAAGTGATCGCCATGCGCCGCCGGAAACTGCGCAATCATCATCTCGCCGCCGGGCAGCTGCTGGGCAGCGCCGGGAATGCGCGCGATGACCTGCAACAGGGTCAAGGTGCGAAGCTGGAGCGGGTTCAGATTCAAAGGATTACGCTTGGGCGGCATGGCGGTCCTCGCAAATTCGCGCCCACGTTTGGCACGGACGGACACGCCATGCAATTTCCCGACGGCCCGCTATAGTCGGGAGGCATTTTCGCACGAGGAACCACCGTGGCCGCAGCCAACCCCGGACCGTTCGACGGCCTGCGCGTGATCGATTTCGGCCGTTACATCGCCGGGCCCTATTGCGCGGCGCTGCTGGGCGATCTCGGCGCCGATGTCATTCGCGTGGAGAAGCGCGAAGGGCGCGAGGATCGCACGCTGGTTCCCCTCGCCGAAAAAGACGACGGCTCGCCGGGCGAAGGGGCGATGTTCCTGCAGATGAACCGCAACAAGCGCAGCCTGACGCTCGATCCGATGAATGCGGCGGGGCGCGACGTGGTGCGCCGTTTGGTGGCCGATGCGGACGTGGTGGTGGCCAATCTGCCGGCCGAGACATTGAAGGCGATGGGCCTGGACTGGGAGAGCGTCAGCAAGATCAATCCGCGCGTCATTCTCGCCGTCGGCACGGCGTTCGGACTCGAAGGTCCCTATTCCGGACGAGTCGGCTTCGACGGCGTGGCGCAGGCGATGTCGGGAGCGGCGTATTTTTCCGGATCGCAAGAACAACCGGTTCGCTCGGCCGCGCCGTGGGTGGATTTCGGCACCGCTTCCCTGCTCGCGCTCGGCGTCTCGGCCGCACTGCGCGCGCGCGAAACCACGGGCCGCGGACAACTGGTCGAAGGCGCATTGTTGCGCACGGCGCTGACCTTCTTCAGCCCGACCCTGATCGAGGAAGATGCGCTCAAGCTCGATCGCAAGCCCTCGCTCAACCGCAGCCAGACGGCAGGCCCGTCCGACATTTTCAAAGCCAAAGACGGCTGGATCACGGTAGCGGTGAACGGCGATCCGCTTTTCCGCCGCGCCGCCAAGCTGATCGGCGCACCCGAATGGCTGGAAGATCCGCGCTTCGCCAGCGACAAGGCGCGCGGCGATCATGGCGAGATCATCAGCGCCAGAGTTGCAGCCTGGGTGGCGCAGCGTTCCAGCGCCGAAGCCATCGCCGCATTCGAGGGCGCACGCGTTCCGGCGGGGCCTATTCTGAAGCCGCGCCAGACGCTCGACGATCCGCATGTTCGGGCCGGCGACTTCTTCGCCGAGGTGGACTTTCCCGGCATCGGCAAGGCGAAGATCGCAGCCACGCCGGTCAAGCTGCACGACACGCCAGGTACGATCCGCCGCCGCCCGCCAACCCTGGGCGAACATACAAGCGAGATCCTGCGCGAACTCGGCTACTCCGCGATGGAGATTGCCGTGCTGAAAAAAGAAGGCGCGGTGTAGCGCAGCAGGCATTTGTTCGCTGACCGGCTTGGAGCCGGTTTGGTCTTCGACCAAGCCAGGCCCTCGCCCTTCGACAAGCTCAGGGTGAAGGCCCCCATTCAATCCTCATCCTGAGCCTGTCGAAGGATGGATGGAGGGCAATTTTGTCGACGCTTGCGTGCAACGAAATCATCGACATCGAAGAACATCTGGATCCCCTTCGCTCGCTTCACGCGTGGCCGCGTGAAGCTCGCCGGGAATGAAAAGTTTGTTTGCCGATCAAAGTCGATTTTGAATGCTTCTATCTCACGCCGCCTGGGCGCCTAGTGCGGCGCGGCCGCGGCGGCGCAGCAACTCGGCTTCCTCCGCGCTGAAGAGGACCGCCGTCAGCTTGACGACACTCACGAACTGGCTTTCGGCCACGGCACGCTTCTGGTCGTCCGAACTGCGCAGCTCGCGTAGCACGTCTTCGTTGTAGGTGCGCAGCATTTGGCACATCTCTTCCTCGGCCTTCTTGACCGAGGCGCCGAACGAACCCGCGACGGCGAACGGCTTGCAACCGATGACGAGATGCGCATAGCGCAGGGCGCGTTCGGTCTTGTCCGGATCGACCGGTCGCGAGAAATCCGGCATTTTTGGCCCGCCCGAGAAGCCGCTCTTCTGCAGCGGCAGGGCGGCGGCGAGTTCCTTGGGCGCGCGCTCCATGAAACCGTCCATCACTTCGGCGAGCGCGGCGCGATCCTTCATCAGGCGCTGTCCCCACTTGCCGTCGCGACGCATGTCGATGCCCTTGACGATGCCGCTCGACAGCGCGGTGAAGTGCGAAATGTTTTCGACCAGCACATCCGCGTCGAAATTCGGATGCTTGGCGTCGCGTACCGCTTTGCAGTAGCCCTCGATGTCGCCGAAGATGAGCTCACCGACCAGGCCCATGTCGGTTGAACTGATCAGCGTGTCCTGCGACTGGCGCGAAATCATCATCGGCAACTTGAGCGCTTCCCAGGGACGGGCAAGGCGATGCATCGCGATCACGCCGACATAGGGCGCCGCATCGGGTGCCGTTTCGACGGTGCGATCGTAGATACCGCGCAGCGCCCAGAGCAGATCGTCGGTCAAGACCGGGACAGGACGCGTCAGCTTTTCCTGAATCTCGATCACGATCGGAGCAACGCTGAGGAGCAAGGCTGCTTCCTCCACATCGGCCAGCACCAGATCGCCGCCGAGAGTCGCGCGCGCCGCCTTGCGACCCGCTTCGCTGGACAATGCCTCGCGCAACGCCTTGGCGGCCACCGGCCAAAATTTTTCGGCGCGCGCCCTGGCTTCGGCGTGCTTGCCGACAACGATCAGAGCCTTGAACTCGCGCGAATAGGTACTGGTCTCGTCGGGCAGGAGGCTTTGCCCGAGCCATGTCCACAGCGGCGTAACGCTGCCGCGCGCGATGCGGCCTTTCTGTTTGATGTCCTTGCGGGCTGCAACCGTAAACAGATCCTCGAACGGCACACAGAAAAAGCGCATCGCCGTCGGCGTACGATCCGACCCGGCAAGACGGCGCAATGCCGGGCGCAGGCCTTCCAGAATCATTTCATGCGGCAGGGACTTGCCATCGACCAGCCGGTCGACTTCCACCGCGAGCGCCAGACGTGCGGCGATCTGCTCGGGCAGGCTGCCCAAGAACGACTTCAGAAGTCCGGTTCTCTCCGGCGAAATCATACCGTCCCCATAGGCCCGCCAAGCCGCGCCGCGAGCCAAACGCAATCTCCAGCACACTAGCCAGAGACGGTTAATGCTGTGTTGCCGCGGCTACGCCGTTGCTGGAAGGGTCAATTTTGCCCGCAGGCCGCCGAGCGGCGAGCCGTCCAAATCCAGGGACCCCCCATAAAGCTTGGCAATATCGCGCACGATGGCGAGGCCGAGCCCCGAACCCGGCACGCTCTCGTCCAGCCGTTCGCCGCGCTCGCCGATCTGTTCACGCTCCTGCGCGGTGAGGCCAAGACCATTGTCTTCCACCATCAGGCTGAACGTGCCGCCGGCACCTTCGGCGGCAACGCGCACGCGCCCGTTGCTCCACTTGCAGGCGTTGTCGATGAGATTTCCCGCCATCTCTTCTAGGTCCTGCCGCTCGCCGCGAAAGGCCAGCGCCGCGGGGCATTGCACCTCGATGACGAGGTTGCTGTCGGCGTGAATGCGGCGCAGCACGCGGGCGAGATCCTCCAGCACGGGCACCAACGGCGTGCGGCTACCCAGCACGTCGAGCGCGCCGGCGGCACGGGCGCGGGCCAGATAGTGGTCGACCTGGCGCCGCATGCTCGTCACCTGGCGCGACACAGCATCGGCCAGCGGGCCGGGATTGGCCGACGCCTCGCTCGACAGAACCGTGAGAGGCGTTTTGAGGAAGTGCGCCAGATTCGAAACGTAGGACCGCGCGCGCCCGACCACTTCGGCCGAATGTTCGATCAGGCTGTTGAGCTCGCTGGCCAACGGCTCGATTTCTGCCGGGAATTTTCCTTCGAGACGCCGCGCGGAGCCATCCCGGATGCGTTGCAGCGAGAGCGTGACATTGCGCAGCGGCTGCAGCCCCACGCGAACCTGGATGAAAACCGCCGCCACCAGGCCGAGACCGAGAATGACGAACGACCAGATCAGGGTGCCATTGAGCTCGGCGATGCGGCGATCGACCTGGCTGAGATCGTTGGCGACGAAGAACATGTACGCGCGGCTGTCGTCGGCACGTGCCGTCTGAGTGATGGGAAATTCGATGCGCCGCGACAGCACACGCAGGTGCTGCCGGTCGGGTCCGTCGGCATGACCCCAGATGAGGCCGTCTTTCGGAGGCGCGGTGTCGGAAAACTTCAGCGTCCGGTCGAGCAAGGAGTGCGAGATCAGCGCCGGTCCGCCGCCGACCGGCACAATCTGCCAGTATTCGCCGGAGTAGGCGCGTTGGAACCCGGGACCGAGATAGCGCTGCTCGAGCTCGATCGCGCCGCTCTTGTCGTGCCCCGCCGCCGCGACGAGCGCGTCCATATCGCCCTGGATCTCGGAGTCGAAATCGCCCTCTACCGACGCGCGAAAGGCGTTCGACAGCACCCAGCCTCCGGCGAGCAGCGCCAGTAACGTCCACACCGCCGCCGCGGCGATGAGACGAAACGAAAGCGAATTGATCTTAATCGCGCTTGGCAGGCGCATCGTCGAGACAATAGCCAAGGCCGCGTACGGTCTGGATGAGGTCGGTATCCAGCTTTTTTCGCAGTCGCCCGACGAACACTTCGATCGTGTTGGAGTCGCGGTCGAAGTCCTGGTCGTAGAGATGCTCGACGAGTTCGGTGCGCGACACCACCTTGCCCTTGTGATGCGCGAGATAGGATAGCAGCCGGTATTCCAGGCTGGTCAGCTTTACCGGATTGCCGTCGACGGTGACGCGGCTGGCGCGCGTGTCGATGCGCAGCGGCCCGATCTCGATTTCGGACGATGCGAGTCCGGCGGCCCGGCGCAGCAGCGCGCGCACCCGGGCGAGCAACTCTTCGGTGTAGAACGGTTTGGCCAGATAGTCGTCGGCGCCCGCATCGAAGCCGGCGACCTTGTCGCTCCAGCGGTCGCGCGCGGTGAGGATGAGGACCGGCATGGTGCGGCCGTCCTTGCGCCACTTCTCCAGCACACGCACGCCGTCCATCTTCGGCAGGCCGAGATCCAGGATCACCGCATCGTACGGCTCGGTGTCGCCGAGAAAATGGCCTTCCTCGCCGTCGCTCGCCGAATCCACGACATAGCCCGCGTCGGTCAGCGCCTTCTTCAACAGGCGTTGCAGGTCCTTGTCGTCCTCAACCAGCAAGATCCTCATGAACCGCGCCCGCCATGTCCGTGGTGCCAGCCGCCATTATCACCCGAGCCGCGGCCGCCGCGCCAGTCGCCGCCGCCATTGTGCACACGCCAGTCCGTGCCCGGCCATGCACTGGAGCCACTATTCCAATTGTCGTGATGCCGGTTGCGATCCTCGGGCGGGGCAGAGTTTTCGACGCCCGCCGGTTCGCCGCGACCGCGCCAATGTTCGCCATTGTCAGAGCCGGACGGCGAAAAGCGTCCGGTGCGCGCGTCGGCGTCGAAAAACAGAATGCGCCCTTCGGGTGTCATCCATTTGATCCGGTAATGCGTACGCCCATTGTCGTCGATCCAGGGCTGCGCGTCGGACAGACGGCCCGGATGAGCCGCGCGAATGTCGGGAAGAATGCGGTCGAGCGTTTCGCCGTCATGCTCCGCCCGCGCCGGCGCGGCGAGCGCGAGCAGCAGGGGAACCAAAACCAGGAAAGCACGGGAACGCATGGGTTTTTCTAGAATTCTGCAAATGAACCTTGCATGAACGCGCCATCCAGAACGCATTCAGGATCGGGGGCGCATCTTACGCCTCATGCAACGAAGGCTCCAGTCGAAGAGGTTAATTCCAGTTTCAGAACTTGAGGCGTGCGGTTCCGCAGCAAGCCCCTCCCTGTAGGAACCTCACATTCAAGCGAGAGCCCGCGCTGGAGAAATCCAGCGCGGGTTTCTCAATTTTGGCGGTTCAGGCGTGTTCGCGGAACACCGTCCATTCGGCGAGCGGCGCGCGTTCGGACACCAGCGAGTTGATCGGCGCTGCTTCGTCGGCATATCCCACGGCCATGCCGCAGAAGATGATCTCTTCCTGCGGCACTTTGAGATACTCGCGGATCACTTCGTGGAACGGCGCCCAGGCTTCCTGCGAGCAGGTGTGCAGGCCGTACTCGCGCGCCAAGAGCATGATCGATTGCAGGAAACCACCCAGATCGGACCATTGGCCCTCTTGCATCTGGCGGTCGATGGAGAAAATCATGCCGACCGGCGCGCCGAAGAACTCCCAATTGAGCACGAATTGTTGCAGGCGGCGCGCGCGGTCCTCGCGGGGAATGCCCATCGTCGCGTACATCTGTTCGCCGACCTGAAAACGGCGCGTCGCATAGGGCTCGGTCAGTTCGGGCGGATAGATGTGATACTCCGGCGTGCCGCCGCGCGGATTGGTGAGCATGCGCGCCTTGGTGCGGCGCACCAGCTCGTCCTTCGCGGCGCCGATCAGCACATGCACCTTCCACGGCTGCAGATTGCCGCCTGACGGCGCTCGCGATGCGAGTGCAAGAATGCTCTCGATCGTCTGGCGCGAGACCGGATCGGGCCTGAAAGCCCGGATCGATTTGCGCGTGGCGAGCGCTTCGCTGACATTCATGAGGGCCTCCGCAGAATGGCGCAGATGATCATTGGCGGCACACCTGCGCAAGATCACGTGGCGTCAGCGGATGCCGGTCCTGCCGGCCGTCGAACGGCTGAACCTCGCCCCTCGGTGCGCGTTGGACGGAGTCTAGCGGCGCTGACGAAAGCGTTCGTAGATGTCGTCGAGCATGGCCCCGCCACGAGCGATCCGGTCCATGTCTCGCTTTTGTGACGCGCAGATTCCCGCCATGACGTGCGCGATGCCGGCGGTCTCCTCGCGGCCAAATTTGTTGTCCTTGAGGTCGACGTCATGGACGATCTGCGCAACGGCGCGCAGCGCCGGATCGGCTCCCGGCAACAGTTCCGCCATCACTTCGAACGAGCACCGCTCGCCCTCATGGGTGTATTCGCCCTCGAACATGTCGAAGCGCAGTTCACCAATTTTGTGACGATAGGATTTCTCGTCGACGAATTTGAATGTCGCGCGCGGATCGACGAAGCGCCGGATCAACCAGGCGCAGGCGATCCGGTCCACCTGCACGCCACGGCGCGTCACCCAGGTCTTGGACTTCAGCGCCGCAAGCGTTCGCGCCGGTTGGCGCAGCGGAGCGGCAGGTTGGCGCGCGAGTTCGGCGAACAGCGCCTCGGATGACAGCCTGCCGGTTGCGCCGAAGAAGTCGCGCGCCACGACCGTGTCGAAACGTTGACGCAGTCGTTCCAGCTTCGCCGTGAGGTCCTGCGACTTTGCTTTGCCTTTTCGGGCGGCGTTCATGGTACGCAGCTCCTTGGTCAGTTCGGCGTATTCGCTGTCCCGGGCGGCATCGAACAGGGCCCTCACTTCGTCATCGCGCAGGCCATCGACCAGCTCGGCTTCGCAGACCAGGCCGTCGCCACCGGCGCGGCGGATTTCCTGCAGCAGCCATTGGAAATCCTCGCGCGCCTGTTCGCCGTGCGGCAGGACGTAGACGGAATTCCTGAGCACGATCGCGCCAAGGCTCTGCAGGCGGCGCCATATTTTGACGCGCAGATAGGCCGGTTTCGGCGGCAGCTGATGCACCAGCAGGAGCCAGCCAAAGCCCCGCTGCCTCTTCCCCGGCGATGATTTTCGGTGCGACATTGATAGGGTCATATCATGGCGATTGACTCCATGAAACAACTGTATCATGACTCTTGGCCCGCGGAGGACCGAAATGTCGACTGGCACATCCGGCAAGGTCGCGCTGCTGTGGCGCGGTGATCGCGAAGCACGGCGGACGGCGAGCGCACAGGCTAGCCGGCTGGTGCGCATCTTCGAGGCGCTGGCGGCGCAGGGCATTGCGGCCGAGCCCTGCGTCTATGCCGAGGAATTCGCCGGCGACGTGCGCCAACAGCTCCTGAAAGTCGACGGCGTGCTGGTGTGGGTCGATCCGCTGTCGGACGGCAAGACGCGCAAGGAACTCGATCCGCTGCTGCGCGAGGTGGCGGCCAGCGGCGTGTGGGTCAGTACCCATCCCGACGTGATCCTCAAAATGGGCGTGAAGGAAGTTCTGTGGCGCACGCGCGCGCTCGGCTGGGGGACGGACACGCATATCTATCGAACTCCGGCGGACTTTCGCCGGGAGTTTCCCGAGCGCTTGCGGATCGCGCAGCCGCGCGTGCTGAAGCGAAATCGCGGCAATGGCGGGCAAGGCGTGTGGAAGGTCGAGCGCATCGGGTCTGCCGATCTTGTCCACGTCCTCCATGCCCAGCGCGGCAGCGCGCGGGAAGAATTACCGCTCACCGATTTCATGGCACGCTGCGAATCCTATTTTGGCGAACAGGGCTGCATCGTCGATCAACCGTTTCAGCCAAGGCTACCCGACGGCATGATCCGCTGCTACATGGGCGCGGATAGAGTCGTGGGCTTCGGTCATCAATTCATCAAGGCGCTGATTCCGCCGCCGCCGGAAGGTCCGGATTCGCCGGGCGCGCAGCCGGGGCCGCGCATCATGCATCCGGCGTCCGCATTCCCGGCACTGCGCGATAAGATGGAACGCGAATGGGTGCCGCAGATGATGACGCTGCTGGGCATCGAATCGCAATCGCTGCCGATCGTCTGGGATGCGGATTTCCTCTACGGCCCACGCGATGCATCGGGCGCCGACACCTACGTGCTGTGCGAGATCAACGTCAGCGCCGTGCTTCCGATTCCCGACCAGGCGCCGGCCGAGATCGCTCGCCTGGTAAAGCTGCGGCTGCAATCGGCAATGGCAAACCGCAGCGTCTAGGGCGTCACCGCCAGCAAGACCGTCTCGTCACGCACGCGCCTGCGCATTAGGATCCGACGATGAGTGCAACCCGTATCCCGATCGCCCGGCCCGGAGCGCCGCTTGCGCTCTTATCCGCTGTGCTGTTCGGCGCCAGCACGCCGTTCGCCAAGCTGCTTCTCGGACGCGGGATCGGTCCTTGGCTGCTCGCCGGTCTTCTCTACCTCGGGTCGGGTCTTGGTCTTTCGCTCGCCTTTCTCATTCGCGCCAACCTCGGCATGGTCTCGAACGAAGCACCGCTGCGCCGCGCCGATTTGGCATGGCTTATACTCATTATCCTGTCGGGCGGAGTGATCGGTCCCGTATTGCTGATGCTCGGGCTGTTTCTGACGACGGCGTCTTCGGCGGCTCTGCTGCTCAATCTCGAAGGTCTCGCCACCATGGCAATCGCCTGGATCGTATTTCGCGAGAATGTCGACCGGCGCATCCTGACGGGTGCCGCCGCCATTCTCGCCGGCGCAGTCTTGCTCTCCTGGAGCGGCGGCCCGGTGCCGGTCGGCTGGGGCGCAATTCTGATTGCCGGCGCTTGCATGGCCTGGGGCATCGACAACAATCTCACGCGCAAGCTTTCCGGCGCCGATCCAATGCAGATTGCCGCTCTTAAGGGAATCGTTGCGGGCGCCGCAAATCTCGGATTGGCGCTGATCGCTGGTGCCACGCTTCCGTCGGCGGGCGGGATCGCAGGCGCATCCATCATCGGGCTTTTGGGTTACGGCGTCTCCCTGGTGCTGTTTGTTCTGGCGCTGCGCCAGCTCGGCAGCGCACGAACTGCGGCGTATTTCTCGACCGCTCCGTTCATCGGCGCCGTGCTCGCCACATTGATGTTCGGCGAGCCTGTCACCCCGCGACTCGTGGCAGCGGCCGTGCTCATGGGTATCGGACTGTGGCTTCACCTTGCCGAACGCCACGAACACGAACACGTCCATGATCCTCTGGAGCATGAGCATCGTCACAGCCACGATGCGCACCACCAGCATGATCATGCGGACGGCGACCCGGCCGGCGAGCCGCATACCCATTGGCACAAGCACGCGCCGCTGGCGCACAGTCATCCGCATTTTCCAGACCTGCATCACCGGCACGGCCATGTCTGAGAAGCAGTCCGCCCACTCCGTTTCCTTTCGCGAGGCCGCGTGGACCTGGGCACGCATCGCGGCCTTGAGCTTCGGCGGTCCGGCCGGACAGATCGCGGTGATGCACCGTATCCTGGTCGAGGAAAAAAACTGGATCGGCGAAGAACGGTTCCTGCATGCGCTCAACTACTGCATGCTGCTGCCCGGGCCCGAAGCGCATCAGCTCGCGGTCTATATCGGCTGGCTGCTGCATCGCATTCGCGGCGGCATCGTGTCGGGAACGCTCTTTGTGCTGCCGGGCCTGATCGCGCTTGGCGTGCTGAGCTGGGTGTATGCCGCCTTCGGTTCGGTCGGGCCGGTGCAGGCGCTGTTCTTCGGACTGAAAGCGGCGGTCCTCGCCGTTGTCATGGAAGCGATCGTGCGAGTCGGCAGGCGCGCGCTGAAGACGTCCGCGCATCGCGCAATAGCGGCGCTGGCGTTCGTCGCGCTGTTTTTCTTCGCAGTGCCATTTCCGCTTGTCATCCTCGGCGCAGCACTGATCGGGTTCGCGGGCAACCGCATCAATCCAGCCTGGTTCGCAAGCACAGCCGGTCATGGCGCGGCCGCCGGTACGACGCATGTCCCGGCCGCCATCGATGCCGCGTTCGCACGCCAGATTCCGGCGCATGTGCGTCCCTCCTTGCCGCGCTTTGCTATGATCGCCGTGATCGGCGGAACCGTGTGGCTCGGACCGGTCGCCGCGCTTTATGCCGCCCATGCCGGTGTGTTCGCCACCATCGGCGCATTCAATGCCAAGATGGCGGTCGTGACGTTCGGCGGCGCCTACGCCGTGCTCGCCTACATGGCGCAACAGGCGGTCGAGCATTTCCACTGGCTGAAACCGAGCGAGATGCTGGTCGGGCTGGGTTTCGCCGAAACCACGCCGGGGCCGCTGATCAGCGTGGTGGAGTTCGTCGGCTTCATGGCGGCATGGCGTGCGCCGGGCGTGCTGTCGCCGACTCTGGCCGGCGTGCTCGGCGGTGGACTGGCGATGTGGACGACTTTCGTGCCGTCGTTCCTCTGGATCTTCCTCGGCGGGCCCTACGTCGAAGCGCTGATCGGCAACAAGACGTTGAACGCCGCGCTTTCCGCGATCACGGCCGCGGTGGTCGGCGTGATCCTCAATCTGGCCGTGTGGCTGTCGCTGCACACGATCTTTGGACGCGTCGACATCCTGCACGCCGGTGTCCTCGTGCTGAACGTGCCCGCGATCGCGACAGTCAGCTGGCCGGCTCTCTTGCTGTCGCTGGCCGCCGTCGTGGCGATGTTTCGCTTCAAGGTGGGGATGATTGCGACCTTGCTCGCTTGTTCCGCGGCCGGGGTGGCCTACTATTTCCTCATCGGCGCGCCCTGACAGCGCCGCACCCAAGCAAAGGGAGATCAAAATGTCCGCATCGCTCGACCGCCGTCAATTCTTCGAAGGCACCGCGCTTGTTGCCGCCGCAACGATTGCAGCCGCGCTGCCAGCGCACGCCGAGACTGCACCGCCCGCCGCTCCGGCTGCGCCGCCCTATGAAGTCAAGCCGATGCCGTTCGACCCGAACGCGGTCAAGGGGCTGTCGGCCAAGCTGCTCACCAGCCATTACGACAACAACTATACCGGCGCGGTGAAGCGGCTGAATACGATCGGCGCGCAACTCGCGAGCCTCGATTGGGCGACGGCACCGGGCTTTCTGATCAACGGCCTCAAGCGCGAGCAGCTGATCGCGATGAATTCGATGATCCTGCACGAAAACTATTTCGCGGCGCTGGGCGGCGACGGTGGCGATCCCAAAGGCGCGCTGGCGAAGGCGATCAACCGCGACTTCGGCAGCATCGCACGCTGGCGCGCCGAGTTCAGCGCGATGGGCAAGGCCGAAGGCGGCGGCTCGGGCTGGGTGATCCTGGCGCAATCGCCGCGCGACCACCGGCTCGTGAACTGCTGGGCGGCCGACCACACCACGACTCTCGCCGGCGGACATCCCGTTCTCGTCATGGACATGTACGAGCACGCCTACCAGATGGACTACGGCGCGAAGGCCGCCGCCTATGTCGATGCCTACATGCAGGGCATTCGCTGGGACGGCGCGGCGCAGGTTTTCGAAAAACTTTGACTTGGACCTTGCGCGGACTGTGCGCGGCAGCGGTGCTGTTGGCCGCGCCTGCCGGAAGTTTCGCAGCCGAGCGTTCCGTCTGGTTGGAGCGGTTCGACGGATTCTCAGTCGTCGGCGACTTTCCGCTCGGGGCCGCCACGGATCGCACCGATTACCAGAGCATCGATCCGGCGGCGCAGCGGCTGTACATCGCGAAAATGGGCGAAGGAAAGCTTCTCGTCTTCGACATCGGTCAAAACCGGCTGGTGAAGGAGCTGGGCGGATTTGCGAAAATCACGGGCGTGCTCGCGGTTCCGCAGCTTCACCGGATCTATGCCAGCGTGCCGGGCGGCGGACTTGTATCATCGTTGCTGGTCGGGCTCGGCATGCTCGGCATGTCCTCGGGCGGCGGGAAGATCGCCGTCCTCGATTCTGCGAGCTTGAAGGAGATTGCGCGGTTGCCAGGCGGTCTCTTTCCGGACGGTATTGCCTACGACCCCGCCGAGCGCCGCATCTTCGTATCCGACGAATTCGGTTCGGCCGTGCGCGTGATCGATGCGGCGTCCAACAGGGTCCTGGCGCGCATCGATCTGGGCGGCGAGGCCGGCAACGTGCAGTACGATTCCGTCACCGCGCGGATTTATGCGGCAGTCCAGTCGCACGACGATCTGGCCGTGATCGATCCACTCACCTCAGCGGTCATCGGCCGGATCAGGCTGCAGGGCTGCAACCATCCGCACGGTCTGGCCATCGCGCCCGCCGGTGCCATCGGCTATGTCGCCTGCGACGGCAACAATGTGCTGCTGACCGTCGACCTTGCCGCCGCGCGAGTCCTGGGCCTGTTGCGCTGTGTTGACGATCCCGACGTTCTGGCCATCGATCCGGGCGCCAACCGGCTGTACGTAGCGTCCGAGCCGGGAATGCTCATGGTCCTTGATCTTGCGAACGGGCACGCGCCCAGGCCGCTCGGCGAAACGTTCGTCGGTGCCGGCGCGCATGCGCTGGCCGTCGATCTGGCGACGCACCGGCTCTACTTCGCGCTCGCCAATCTCGGCGGAAAGTCGGTCCTGAGGGTGCTGGCGTCCAAGCCCTGATTCCGCCGCCCCGGTTTGCGCTCTAGGATGGCACCATGTGCGGACGGTTCACCAACCAGTACACATGGCGCGAGCTGCACGCGCTCTACATGCTGTCGATCGGTTTCGAGCAGAATGCGGACTGGACGCCGAAGTACAATATCGCGCCGACCACCGAGATTCCGGTCGTGCTCGGCGAGCACGGCGTGCGCCGTCTCCAACTCATGCGCTGGGGTCTGGTGCCGTCTTGGGCGCAAGAGATCGGCAAGTTCTCCACCTTCAATGCGCGCGCCGACGGGATTGCGAGCAAGCCGATGTTCCGCGGCGCCTGGAAGGCCGGACGGCGCTGCATCGTTCCGGCCTCGAGTTTTTTCGAGTGGCGCAAATCCGACAAGCAGCCCTTCGCCATCGCACCGGGAAACAAGGGTCCGATGGCGTTCGCCGGCCTGTGGGACGAATGGACGCCGAAGGGCGGCGCGCCGTTGCGCTCGTGCACCATCATCACCTGCACGCCGAACAAGTTGCTGGAGCCAATCCACGACCGCATGCCGGTGATCCTTGGCGAGGAAGACTGGGCCAGATGGCTCGGCGAGGAACCGGCGAACGAGAATGAGCTGCTCGCACTGCTGAAGCCCTTCGCTTCAAAACGCATGACGCTGTGGAAGGTCGGAAAGGCGGTCGGCAGCGTCAGGAATCAGGGCGCCAAACTGATCGAGACGGTGAAGGGTTAGTCCAACGATTCAGCCCGAGGCGAGAAACCGCAGCACCATGTCCGGAGACCTGTCGAACGCGGCCTTGCAGTTGGGGCTGCAGAAATAATAGCTGTGTCCCTTGAAGTCCTCTGTCAACGAAGTCTTCGTCGAGACCGGCATGCTGCAGATCGGGCACGCCAGTCCGGTGGGGCGCTTGGCATAGATGGCGTTGTCGGCGCCGCTCGAATCCATCCAGCCCCTGCCCTGATACTCCATGTTGAGCGCAGTTTGCTCGACCTTCGTGCGGCCGTAGTAACGCTCGACGACGTGAAACGCCAGATCGACGCCGCAGGTGAGGCCACCGGACGATGCGACGCTGCCCTCGTCGACAAAGCGATAGCCGCGCCGCACATGGATGTCGGGATAGCGCATCGCAAGGTCGGCATAGGCGCCG
>JANYBR010000015.1 GCA_025360685.1 Pseudomonadota bacterium | reverse complement strand
CTCCGAGGTTCGTGGAGCAAATCTGGTGCCGCCTGCGTGACTCGAACACGCGACCCCCGCATTACGAATGCGGTGCTCTACCGGCTGAGCTAAGGCGGCACTTTGCTTGCGACCGTTGCGAAGCGGGCGGAAAATACGCATCCGCGGGCGCAACTGCAACAACGATTTCCCTAGAGGAAGGCCGCGCTTTTGGCGTTGCCCTGATCTTGCGCCGGGGCCATGCTTGTCAAAACCAGCAATAAGAAGCGCCCATGCTGACCAAAGCCGACGATTTCCCGGTGCACCAGCTGCCGGAACCGATTGCCACTTCCGGGACCGACCGGAATTTCTACGACCGTTACTTCTTCAACGGCTATTCGCCGGATGGTTCGGTCTACTTTGCCGTCGCTCTGGGTGTTTATCCGCATCTGAATGTGATGGATGCGGCCTTCTCGCTGATCCATGACGGGGTGCAGCACAATCTGCACTCCTCGCGCCTGCTGAACATGGAGCGGATGGATACCACGGTCGGTCCCATCGCGGTGGAGGTGATCGAACCGCTGAAGGTGCTGCGCGTGCGCGTCGGCGACAATCCGCACGGCGTTCGCGCCGAGATCACGTTTCACGCCCGCGCGCTGCCGGTAGAGGAGCCGCGTTTCACCTACCGCCAAGGCCCGCGCACGGTCATGGACTACACAAGGCTGACGCAGAACGGCGCGTATGAGGGTTGGATCGAGATCGCCGGCAGGCGTATCGCGATCGGTCGCGAATCCGTGCTTGGTACGCGCGACCGCTCCTGGGGCGTGCGCCCGATTGGCATGGGCGATCCGCAAGCCGTGGCGCCGCCGCGCGCGCCGCAGTTCTACTGGCTCTGGTCGCCGCTGAATTTTCCCGACCGCTTCATGCTCTACCACAACAATGCCGATGGCGACGGCACGCCGTGGAATACAGCCTCGGTGATTGGCACGATTGGCGACAAGCCCGCCAGTCACATGGCAAGCTGCCGTTCGAGCGTCGTCTACAAGCCCGGCACTCGGCACGCCAGGAGCTGCGTCATCGAAACGCGCGACGCAAAAGGCGGCGAGTGGCGGGCCGAGCTGACGCAGAAGTACAATTTCTACATGTCCGGTATCGGCTACGGCCATCCCGAATGGAGTCATGGGCGTTACAAGGGCGAGAACGCGCTCATGTACGACTCGTTCAAGACCGTCGATGTGAACGAGAACTTGCCGCACTTCCAGCACATCCAGGCCTTTGTTACGGCGAAGCTCAGCGGTCCGGGCGTGAACACCAGCGGCGTCGGTATTCTTGAGCAGCTTGTGGTTGGCGTGTTCGAGCCACACGGGCTCAAGGGAATCTTCGATCCGGCGCCATGATCGAACTCGAGGAAAGATTAGCCAGATACCTGCGTGCGAAACTCGGCGCGCCCGATCTGACCGTCGCGGACCTGGCGCGCATTCCGGGCGGCGCGTCGCGCGAAACCTATCGCTTTCGCGCGCGCTACGCGGCGAACGGTAAAGCTCTCGACCGCGGACTAATTCTGCGCCGAGATCCCGCCTCGAGCCTTATCGAGACGGAACGCACCACCGAATATCGCGCCTATGAAGCGTTCCACAAATTGGGCTTGCCGGTACCGGAACCGATCGCACTGGAGCTTGGCAGCGAGGCGCTGGAGCGGCCTTTCTTCATCATGGCGGAAGTCGAGAACTGCCAGACCGGTTCGATCATGAGTCCGGATCCCTTCGGTCCGCATCGTGAAAAGGTTGGCCGGCAGTTCTTCACGGTGATGGGCAAGATTGCCGCCGCCGATCCGAAGAGAGTGGGGCTCGCCGATTTCGAAGGCGCCAAGGATATGCATCACGCGGCAAGGCATGAAGTGGCTCGCTGGGAGAAGGTTATCGACGAAGATGAACGCGAGCCGCAGCCCATCGTGCGCGCCGCCCTGCGCTGGCTGAAGCGCAATCCGCCGCCACCCGCACAAAAGATCAGCGTCGTGCATGGCGACTATCGCACCGGGAACTTTTTGATCGACGACAACGGAAACATCCGCGCCATTCTCGATTGGGAAATGTCGCATCTGGGCGATCCGCTCGAGGATCTGGGCTGGGCGATCGATCCTCTATGGTGCAACGGCAACGTCGCTTTTCCCGGCGGCATGATCGCGCGCGCCGACGCCATCCGGATCT
>JANYBR010000525.1 GCA_025360685.1 Pseudomonadota bacterium | reverse complement strand
GTCCGATCATGATGACGACCATGGCCGCGATGATGGGCACGATGCCGATTGCGATCGGTCTCGGCGCGGGCTCGGACGCGCGACGGCCGCTGGGCCTGTGCGTCGCCGGCGGACTGTTGCTGTCGCAGCTCCTGACGCTCTACATCACGCCGGTGCTGTTCATCTATCTGGACAATCTGGGCACGCGCATCGGCGGCATCAGGATTCGCATGCCGTGGAGCTCCACGCCGCGCGGCGCGCCGGCGGAGTAGGCGTCACGCCTTCGCCGACAACCGGTTCACTTCGGCCACCTCTGCAGCGCTCAGCTTCCAAGAGGCCGCCCTGACGTTCTGCTCGACCTGCTCGGGACGCGTCGCACCCGCGATCACGCTGGTCAGGAAGGGGTGGGCGACCAGCCACGAGAATGCGAGCTCCAGCAAAGTGTGGTCTTTCGACTTGGCGAAGGCGCTCAAGCCCTCGACGATCCGCCAATTCTCCTGCGTCATATAGCGCTCGCCAAAGCGGCCCATGCGCGAGTAGCGGGTGCCGGCCGGTATATCCTTGCCCTTCTCGTACTTGCCCGTGAGCAGACCGCTGGCGAGCGGGAAATAAGGCAGCAGGCCCATCCCCTCGCGTTCGATTGTGGGTGCCAGCGCCGTCTCGATCCCGCGCACCAGCAGGCTGTACTCGTCCTGGGCCGTCACATAGGCGGCGAGCTTGCTTTTGCGCGAGGTGTCCTGCGCCGCGTCGAGCTGGTCGGCAGGCATGTTGGAGCAACCGATCGCGCGGACCTTGCCCTGCTTCACCAGGTCGTCAAGCGCGCGCAGCGTTTCGTCGATCGGCGTTTTGGGATCGGGACGGTGCTGCTGGTAGAGATCGATCCGATCGGTCTTGAGCCGTTTCAGGCTGTCCTCGCAGGCCTGGCGGATATAAGCGGCCGAGGCTCCCGACTTGGTTCCTGCATCGTCCATGGGCATGGCGAATTTTGTGGCAAGGATAATGTCCTTTCGCCGGGTGCCGAGAATCTCGCCGAGCTGCGTCTCGGAGCCGCCGCGATTGCCATAGACGTCAGCCGTATCGAACAAGGTGATGCCGAGCTCGATCGCGCGCTCGACGACGCGCCTGGAAGCATCGACCCGCATGGCGCCAAAATTGTTGCAGCCCAGTCCGACGACCGAGACCTCGATGCCCGACTTTCCCAGTTTGCGCTTTTCCATGACCGTTCCTTCCGCTTGCCGGCGGGAAGGCTAGCCCAGCCGGGGCGGGGCCGAAACCGGATGCGACTTCGCTACCGCATGGCAGCCCGAGAGGACGGACCGTGTACAACAAAAAAGGGCGCCGGTTTTCCGGCGCCCGTTTTCTTGTCTCCCAAGACTGGAGCTTAGAGCTTGTAGTGCAGCTCGATGCCCCAGGTGGCAGGTGGTGTGACCGAGTAGGTCGAGACTATGCCCTGGGCATTCTCGCCTCTGACGGCGCCGTAGCCGACGGGATTGTTGACGCCCTGCACGAAGTTGCACTGGGCTCCCGTGAAGACACCTGCACAGTTCGTATCGACCGTGCCAGCGAGCCGGGTGCTGGTGGCACCACCGTCATAGCCGATCCTGTTGAAGATGTTCTTGCCGAAGATGATCGCTTCCCAGTTATCGTCTTCAGATACCCACCGTACGCGGGCATCCCACTGATCCCAAGACGGTGCCTTGTTGTACGAACGCGTGAACAAAGTGCCGTACTGGGCATCGCGCCAAACATAGCTGACGGACGGTGTGAGCGTGCCGAAGTCGAAGTGGAACGTGTACATCACATTGATTGCGACCTTGTTCTTCGATGCATTCGGCAAGCTGTTGCCGTGCAGGTTCTGCGGCTTGTTCCAGCCCACGCCACCGGGGCCACCAAGCGGTGCGCCCGGTCCAGGCGCAATACCCGAGGTGTAGATGTCTCTGGAGCAGATCGCGCTCAAATTGACGGACGTGAACGGTGCTGCCGGGAACGGTTGGAACACCGTGCCATAGTTCGTCAGACAAGCGGCGTCTGTCAGAGCAGGCGTTGCTCCTGGCGCCGTGGCGTTCGGATCGGCCGGATCCGCCAACTGACCGCGCGAGACGTGAGCATCCAAATAGGAATAGTTGAACAGGATGTTCAGATCCGTGATCGGCGAGATGATGGTTTCAAGCTCGGCACCTTGCGAAATCGCCGCCGGCAGGTTGAAGAATGCCGTGTTCGACTGCGCCAAACCGCCCGCCGACTGCACGATGCTCACGGGAATCTGAAGGTTGTTGTACTGGTAGTGGAACACGGCCACGTCCGCTGTGAGCCAGTCTCCGAACGTCTTCTTCGCACCAACTTCGAACGAATCGACGCTCTCTGCCGCAGTCCATGGCTGGAAGCTCAGGACGGTGAAGATACCAACGTTGAAACCGCCTGATTTATAGCCACGACTATACTTACCGTAGACCAGCATGCTGTCGTCTGGTGTCCACTCAACACCAGCCGTGCCCGTGAGCGCGCTCCAGCTCGAATGATAGTTGCGCGAAGCAAAGCCGGTAGCCGCGTTGTACGTGGTAATGCCGGTGACGCCCCTCGGTAAAGTCGGAGTGCCCGTCGAAACCACCGAGCCGATCTGAGTAAGGTCAGTCGACACGCCATATCCGGCCGCATCGATCAGCGGGAAGCCAAATTGATTCAATGTGCAGCCTGCAGGACCGTAGCACAGCAGACGAACATTTTCCGTTCCGTATTTGCGGTCAGACGAGAAGCGCAAGCCGCCCGTGAACTTCAGCTCGTCAGTCGCCTTCCAGTCGAGCTGGAAGTAGGCCGCATCCGAAGATGCGTGGAACGACGGCCGGTTGTCGAAGCGACGGAAGGCTTCGGTAGCCGGTACGGTCGGATCATTTGTGGCAGTTCCAACCTGCGGCGCGCAAACACCGCCAGTCTTGGAGCAGAAGGCATTGAAGAGGTTGAAGAACGGCAATCCCCACTGGGCCTGTCCAGCAATACCAAGAGTGCCCGGAACACCAGCGGGCGACGACGTCGTGTAGACTGGCTGAACATAGTGCTGCTGGAATTGGTACAGACCAGCCTGCCACTGCAACGAACCATTGCTGGTCGAAACGAAGTTCAACTCGTTGCTGATGAAGCCGTTGTGTTCCTGGTAGTTGAAGGCTTCTGTCGGATGGACGACGAGGCCGCTGGGAGCAAGCGTATATGAGGTGATGGGCGCTCTCGCATTTGAGCCTTCACCGCCATTGTTGGTGCCGCCCGTCAAAATGTAGTGGTAGTAGGTACCGCCGCCGATGTACTTGATGTCGAAGTTATGGGCGTGCCACGTCCACTGAGTGTTCAGGGACTCATAATCCGGCAAACGCACATTGTAGGCGACAGTATGCGCAATCTTCCACGGACTACTGAAACCGGGATTAAGGCACGCGCTCGCTAACGGTAGCGGGCTCGTGGCACTAGACACGGTCGTATTGGCCGTAGCATAGGTGGCGCCAGGTGCCGTGCAGCCATAGCCCGGGTTAAACCCAGTCGAGGCCGTACCGAACTCATATGTCGGACTGTCGAATTTGTCCCAACCGGCTGACTGCGAACCGGCGTTGCCGGCGCCTTCATACCAGCGGGCGCTCTGGATTTTGGTCCACATGTCCAGCTTGCCGCCGAAGAACTTGGCCTGGATCTGGCCATCGCCATACCAGTTGTTGAGAACGCCATATTCCTCCGGCATGCCGGGCACGATGTTCTTGGCAAAGCCCTGGTCCTGCTTGTCCCAGTTGACGTAGAGACTGGCCGCCCAGTTGTCGCCGATCGGAACCGAGACTCGGCCCTCGACCGTGTAATGCCCGTAGTTGCCGTAAATGCCGCGAATTTCAGCCTGGGTTTCGTCGTACGACGGCTTACGCGTGATTTCGTTCAGCGCGCCGGCGATGGCGTTGCGGCCATACAAGGTGCCTTGCGGTCCGCGCAAAACTTCGACGCGTTCCAGGTCCAGCGAGGAGCGCCCAGCAGCCACCGCGAAGGTCTCGTAAAGACCATCATCGTAGTTTGCCACCGACGCATCGGCCGACAGCACGTTGGTCAGGCGGCCGACGCCGCGCAGCGAGATGCGGTCCGTCGAGGTGCTGTACTGCAAGCCCGGCGTGAAGTTCGTCATGTCCTGAATGGACTGGATGCCGACCGCGTCGCGCTTGTCGCTGCCGAACACCGAGATGGCGACCGGCACGGTCTGCACGTCTTGCACGCGCTTTTCGGCTGTCACAACCACCGTTTCGATCTGCGCAAACGCAGGTACCGTGAAGGCGGTGGAAAGGAGTAACGCACCGACGAGGGTGGCGGACCGAGTCGTCGCGACTGTACGCATTGCAGGCATTTTGAGCTCCCCGTTGCGATTCCGCTGCTGGCGAAATCTTTATGCTAACCGCGTCCCATCCGCTTTCCGAATGGACCCAGAACGACGCAATTTTGGCAAAACGACGATATGAGCAAGCTCAAGCGACGGGCAAGGATATTATCGCGCGCATCAATCCGCTGAGCGATTTAGAGGAACGCTTGTACCCAATATGCAACAGCAATTTACTCGCAGCTAATTTCAATGAACAAACTACTTTCATTCACCGATTGATGAGTGACCGCGGACGCTTCAAGCATGCTTTGGAAACGGACCGATCGGAAATGGTTGTTCGTCGCGGACAAACGTGATGAACGCGAGCAGTTCCCACAGATATTGAACCAGCGTCAGACTGAACTGCCGCAGTTCCTCGTTCAGTTTTCCGTTCAAGGCGAACACGACTAACTGCACCACCGCAAGAACGAAGACGATGTGCAGCACGAACCAGGCGATCAGTCCGAAGCCGATAGAGTAAAGAAGTCGAACCGCCGGAAAGGGCGGACGCTGCGGGATTGAACCGCCGGCAGGTGCGCCGTCTGCTGGCGGAATCGCGTTGCCGGATGATGAATCGGTCATGGCCATGCTCCATGGTGCGGAGGCGCGAAAAGCGGCGCTTCTCAACCACTTATACCTAAGGTGAGGTGGACCGCCTTCAAGTACCGCCAGGCGATCGTTTTGCCGCCAGACCGAACCAGGGTTCGAACAGCCCGGCCAGGAGCAGTCCGGCCAGATAGCCGCCCATATGGTCCTGCCACGCAATGGCCTGGTATTGGCCTGCCAAGCCGAGTCCGGCCACTCCGGTCACGAGGTTGACGGCCAGCCAGACGGCCGTGAAGCCAAGCACCTGGGAAGAGAAGATCGGCACCAGCGGCAGGGTCGCGGCGTTCAGGTAGGGCTGGCGAATACGCATCATGCGGATGGCGGCGCCCATCAATCCGGAGATCGCGCCGGAGGCACCGATCACGCTGGCATCCTGGCCCCAGTTCAGCGCGACATAGCACGCGCCTCCCGCCAGACCGCAGAGCGCGAAGAACAGAATGAATGCAGCACCGCCAAACCGGCGCGCCACCACCGGACCGAAAGCCAGCAGCCAGAGGCTGTTGATGGCGATATGCGCCGTGTCCGCGTGCAACAGCATGTAGCCGAAGAAGGGAAGTATACGGTCGGGCAGAGAACCGGGATCGGCGTGGTGCAGCTGAAGAAACTGGGCCGAGTAGCGTGCCGGATTGAGCGAATAGTCGTTCAGCAGCCGCTCCGACAAGGCGGCCGGTGCCAGTACACGCGCCACATGCGCTGCCACCAGCACCGCGATAAGTCCGAAAACCGACATAGGAGCGCGCAGAAACGGTTCGCGGGCCGGCTTGGTTTCCACAAAGAATGCCATGAACAGCCCGCCTGACGATCAGCGCCGCAACGCGGCTTCGACCAGCTCCATGCGGTCATTGCCAAAATACATGTCGGAACCGTTGACGAACAAGGTCGGCGAGCCGAAGCCGCCGCGCGCGATGACGTCATCGGTGTTGGCACGCAGGCGGTCCTTGATTCCGGGCGTCTGAGAGCGTTCCAGGATGCGGTCGCCAGCGAGGCCCGCCTGTGCGCACACGGTCTTTATGATCTCCGGCAGGCTGATGTCCTGACCGTCCGACCAATAGGCCTCAAAGCAGCTGCGCGAGAACTCGACGACCTTGCCTTCGTCCTGAGCCGCCAGAGCACAGCGCATCGCCAAAGTGGCACGCACCGGAAAGACCGGCGGCGGCATGATGATCTTCACGCCCGCCAAGCGCGCCCAATCCTGCAGATCCTTTGCGCTGTAGGCGGCCTTGCGGGGATCGGGATTGGCGCGCCGCTCATAGACGTCGCGATTGACCGCGTTGAACACGCCGCCGACCAGGATCGGCTTCCAAACGATGTTTGCACCGACGCGCGCCACGATCGGCTGGATTCTCGTGAAGGCAAGATAGGTCCAGGGCGAAGAGCAATCGAAGAAGAACTCAAGCGTGGCCAATGCGGTCTCCAATGTTGCGTTGTAGTGCTTCGGCGAGTGCCAGCACATGACGTGCCTGCTTCAGGTGCGGCTGATCG
This sequence comes from Pseudomonadota bacterium, assembly GCA_025360685.1. Lineage (GTDB taxonomy): Bacteria > Pseudomonadota > Alphaproteobacteria > Micropepsales > Micropepsaceae > Rhizomicrobium. Next base: position 553 of record JANYBR010000525.1, on the reverse strand, counting down.
AGCATCTTGCCAGCGAGCGAGGCCACGCCGGCGCCGGACGCGAAGGCTGCCACCACTTTCTTGGCGTGCGCGACGTCGTCGGCCGACGGCGTGAAGGCCGCATTGATCGGCTCGACCTGATCAGGGTGGATCGCGAGCATCCCGCAAAAGCCGTCGCGACGGAAACGCCGACGGCTGTTCTGTCCTTGCAGGATTATCGCTCGCCGCCACCGCGCCTGGCGGCGCTCAGCTGGGGCGCGGAGGATCTTTCCGCGGCGATCGGCGCCACGACCAACCGTGACGAGCATGGCGAGTTCCTCTTCATTCACAAAATGGTGCGCGCGCTGGTCCTGATTGCAGCGAAGGCGGCCGGAGTCGACGCCATCGAAACCCTGCACGCCGATTTTCGCGACGCCAAGGGTCTCGAGCGCGCCGCGCGTCTGGCCCAGCGCGAAGGCTTTTGCGGGATGCTCGCGATCCACCCTGATCAGGTCGAGCCGATCAATGCGGCCTTCACGCCGTCGGCCGACGACGTCGCGCACGCCAAGAAAGTGGTGGCAGCCTTCGCGTCCGG
>JANYBR010000514.1 GCA_025360685.1 Pseudomonadota bacterium | reverse complement strand
CGCGCCTCAAGTCGATTGAAGCTTTTGTCCAAATCCGTCATCACCCGGCGCGAAGCGTCCCGGTGACCCAATTTGCGTTCGTCGAAGCAAATGGGCCGCCCGCATAAAGCGGACAATGACGCGCGGGGAGGGAAGAGTCTTCGTCGGGTAGATCAGTGAAGAGTTGAATCGCGCTGAAATTGTTCTATGAAGCCGACATGATATCGTCCGCGCTAAAATCTCCCGCCGATCTTGCCGGCGCCGGATTGATCGACGCCTCGCGGATCGCTGCGCTCGATGCGGTAGCCGCGCGCTATGCCGTGTCCGTGTCGCCGGACATCGCGGCGTTGATCGAAAGCGCGGATGATCCCATCGCGCGCCAGTTCCTGCCGGATGAGGCAGAACTGTTGACGCGGCCGGAAGAACGCGCCGATCCGATCGGCGACGCAGCGCATTCTCCAGTTCCCGGCATCGTTCATCGCCATCCCGACCGCGTGCTGTTCAAGGTCGTCGCGGCCTGTCCGGTCTATTGCCGTTTCTGCTTTCGGCGCGAAACCATCGGGCCGCAGCAGGAAAACGCGTTGTCGGCGGAGGCGTTCGAGGCGGCCATTGCCTATATCGCCACGCACCCGAAAGTCTGGGAAGTCATCCTTACCGGCGGCGACCCGTTCATCCTGAGCCCGCGGCGGGTACAGGAAATCACCCAGCGTCTTGCCGAGATCGCGCATGTGAAGATCGTGCGCTGGCACACCCGTGTTCCGGTCGTCGATCCCTCGCGCATCACCGACGACTTCGTTGCCGCATTGATTGCTCCTGGCGTTACAAGCTGGGTGGCGCTGCACGCCAATCACCACAGCGAATTCTCGCCAGACGCACGCCGGGCCGTCGCACGCCTGGTCGATGGCGGCATTGCGCTGGTCAGTCAGTCGGTTCTGCTCAAGGGCGTGAACGACGATGTGGAGAGCCTGGCGGCGTTGATGCGCACCTTTGTCGAAAACCGGGTCAAACCCTATTATCTGCATCATCCCGATCTGGCGCCGGGAACGTCGCACTTTCGCGTGCCGATCTCGCACGGTCAAAGCCTGATGCGCGAACTAGGCGCGCGTCTCTCGGGCATGGCGCTGCCGAGCTACGTGATCGACATCCCCGGCGGTCACGCCAAGGTTTCGCTTCTGTCATCGGATGTCGAGGAACTTGGGTCCGGCCGCTATCACATCCGCGATCATGCGGGGGCGTGGCATGAGTACGAGGAGAGTGTTGGCCCTCCTCCTTCGACAGTTCGTAGCGGCAGCGTGTGAACCAGGATGAGGGCTTCGGTTCGAACCTCATCCTGAGCTCGTCGAAGGATGGGTGGCGTGCGATGGCCCCTGCTTCCCGCGCAGCCTCTTGAAAAATGCGCTGATCGAATGTCGGGTCTGTTCCCACCACAACACGCGCGCGTTTGTCACCCAGTTGAGCTGGATCACGCGGCGTTGTCCGTCGAACGATTCAAAGCCGTGCCAGGCGTTCGGCCCGTTCCTGAAGATCAGCATGGTGCCTTCGTCCGGCGGCACTTCGGCGATCACGTCGTTGAGATTGTCGGGCGAACGCAGCAGGCGCAGGCGACCGGTCGGACTCTCCCACGTGCCGTTCATGTAGATCAGCACGGTGATCAGCTTGGTACGGCTGTCGGTGTGGATCTGACCGTCGCGTGCGGCGCACTGGCCGCGCACTGTCACCATGGTCGGCCGCTGCGACAGATCGATGCCGAGCTTCTCGGATACGGCGCGCGAGAATTCCGGTCCGCGGATCGCAGCCATGAAGGACTGAAAGGCCGGACCGTATTTCAGCGTCGGCAGCGGAAAGCTTCCGGCGTTCGATACTTCCGGGAAGTCCGCGTTGATCGCATCGATGTTCGCGGCGCGCACGAAATGCGGCACGATCAGCCAGGGAAACGGCTCGTTGGTGAGCGGCGTCTTGCGCAGGGCCTCGACGTCGATGGGCAGTTCGCCCGCCATCGGCTCAGCGATAGTCCGCATTGAGTTCCGCGAGCTTCGCCGCGCCGGGGCAGAGTTCGCGCTCGCCCAGGTGGTTGAGCGGAACCGCCGTCGTGTTCAGATTGGCGTGCAGATCGTCGGTCTGTTCCTCGAGATAGAGTAGTCCCGTCAGCACTTCGCCCTTGTTGTGGTGATGCTGGATATAGGCCATCGCCGACGCGCGGTCGGTCGGGTCATAGTCGGCGTGAAGCTTGGAAAGCTTCAGGTACGTGCCGTCATGCTGCTGCACCACCTGCACCGTGCCGGGTTCGTAGTCAGCCTTGATCTCGTCGCGGTCGACGATGAAATCGAGACGGTTCACCGACTCATTGTGCTCGCGCACGAAATCGAAGCTCTTGGTTGAGCCGGCGTGGTTGTTGAACTGCACGCAGGGGCTGATGATGTCGATCACGGCCGAGCCCTGATGCGCGATCGCCGCCTTCAGCAACGGCACCAGCTGTTTCTTGTCGCCGGAGAAGCTGCGCGCCACGAA
>JANYBR010000113.1 GCA_025360685.1 Pseudomonadota bacterium | reverse complement strand
CCTCGCCATCGCGTTGGCGTGTGATCCCTCAGTTATTGTCGCGGACGAACCGACGACCGCCTTGGACGTTACAATTCAGGCTCAAATTCTCGATTTGCTGAAGCATCTTCAGCGCGAGCGGTCTCTGGCCTTGATGATCATCACCCATGATCTTGGCGTGGTTGCGGAGGTCGCCGATGACGTCGTCGTGATGTACGCGGGGCGTATTATCGAAAAGGCTTCATTGAGAGCCATCTTCGAAGATCCTCAGCATCCTTACACGATGGGCCTTCTGTCATCGATTCCGGAATTTGCTTCGGCAGATGGAAGGTTGTCCTCGATCGATGGCATCGTCCCCAATTTGGCGGCGCTGCCGGCGGGCTGCCGGTTCAATACGCGTTGTCCTTATGCGGACGATCGCTGCCGAACGCTTGAACCTCCCGAGCTCGATCTTGGCGACGATCATATGTCGCGTTGCTGGAAGGCGCCCTTCGCATGAGCAGGCATCCAGACAGTACCTCTTCGCCGACTCTTCTCGACGCACGCGACGTGCACTGTCAGTACGTCGTGGGACGAACGCCATGGGGGGCGCCGCGGAAGATCCTACGTGCTGTGGATGGCGTTTCTCTTCAGGTTGCAGCGGGTGAGACGCTCGCCGTTGTCGGCGAAAGCGGTTGCGGGAAATCGACACTGGGGCTTGCTCTCATCGGATTGAACACGCCTGCTGCCGGCACCATACGGTTCGACGGAGTCGATATCTATCGTCGGAGCCGAGGGCGTCGCGCGATGCGCCGCCGCCTCCAGATCATTTTTCAGGACCCTTACGCATCGCTCAACCCACGGATGACCGCAGGGGAGATTATTGCGGAACCGTTGCTCTTGCATCGGATCGTGCCGAAAACTGCTGTTTCGGAGCGCGTTGTCGAGATCATGCGAGATGTTGGCTTGGCTTCCTATCATGCCGACCGGTATCCCCATCAGTTCAGCGGCGGGCAGCGTCAGCGCATCGGAATCGCGCGCGCGTTGGCCTGTGATCCGGAAGTCATCGTTTGTGACGAGCCGGTTTCGGCGCTGGATCTTTCCGTTCGCGCGCAGGTCGTCAATTTGCTCGGTGATTTACAGCAGCGCTACGCCTTTGCCTACGTCTTCATTTCTCACGATCTTTCCCTCGTGCGCCGGATTTCGCATCGGGTGGCGGTAATGTATCTCGGCAGGATTGTTGAGGAAGGTCGTACAGAACGTGTCTTCGATCAGCCACGTCATCCCTATACGCGGGCCTTGTTGAGTGCGATCCCGCGTCCTACGCCCAACCGTGTTGCGCATCGCCAGATTCTGGAAGGTGATTTGCCGAGCCCCACATCGATTCCGCCGGGATGCCGTTTCGCGCCGCGATGCGCCTACGTGGTGCCGGATTGCCGGACAACCGTTCCGGAACTTTCCGGAAAGACTGCCGAACACAGCACCGCTTGTCATCGGCAGGACGAACTTGACCTTGCGGCCGATTTGCAACCGGCGGCAAAGCCGAGCCCGGCGCTGCTGCGCCGCGCCGCGCCCTACGCTCCCACGGTGACGACCAACTAGCAAGAAACCATCAAAAACAAAGGTAAAACGACATGACTTTCAGTATTATCGGACGCTGCACCCGTACTGGACAAGTTGGAGCCGCTTCAGCCACCGTATCTTTCGGGGTGGGCGGTCTTTGCTTCTGGTTCACCAGGCGCGCCGACGTCATCGCAAGTCAGGCCTACGCTTCAAAGCGGAATGGCTACCTCATGTATCATGCGATGGAGGCCGGCAAGACGGCGGAAGAAGCGATGGCCATTCCCAAAGCGGAAGACCGCCATCTGATCTACCGTCAGTTGATGATCTTGCCGCAGTCAGGCAAACCACTCGCTTACACCGGTGAAAAGTGCCGTCCCTACGCCGGGCATGTCGTTGGGCCGGACCTGATCGTCGCGGGCAACGTGCTGGCCGGTCCGCAAGTCGTCGACGCTATGGCGAAGGCGTTCAACGATTCCGAGAAGGAAGATCTCGACGAGCGTTTGCTGAGAGCGCTGGAAGCGGGCCGGGATGCTGGCGGGCAGGCGACGCCTGACGGTACGCCGCTGGCTGAACGCTCAGCCTCGATTCGCGTCGTGAGCGGCGGTCAGGACACAGGTTTGCCATGGCGCGACCTGCGCGTAGACATGCATCATAGTGCGGTGCATGAGCTGCGTCATATGTTCGAGGTCTACAAGGTCTACGGCCCCTATTCTGATCTGCGCGACAACGATCCGGAAAAGACGCCCGCAATGGCTAGTTTCGAGGCGACCCTCTTCGGTAAGGGTGGTCCTTTTGCCCAGCGGCCGTCCTGCTTTCGCTGACATAATTCGAGTCCAGACATAGGAACTGAGCAGATGACATTCACGATCATCGGATTCTGCCCGCGCAGCGGGAAAGCCGGTTTTGCACAGTCTACGAGCACACCGGCCGTCGGCTGGCGGTGTACTGACGTTGTGCTTGGGCGGGGTATCGTTACCGTTCAAGCGCACGGCGATTATCGTCAGCTCCAGGTTGCCAAGCGCCTCATGGCGCTGGGTCACTCGCCCATGAAAGTCATGAAGGATTTGCAAGAGGGCGATCGCTACGCCGAATACAGACAAACGGCGATTCTCGATTGTTCCGGGAACGCCGCCGCCTATACCGGCGCCAAAGCTTATCCGTGGGCCGGCGAAGTGATTAAATCGGACCATATCACGACGGGCAACGTTCTTGTCGGCCCGGCGGTGGTTCAATCGATGTCAGATGCCTTCAGCGCGGCTCCGAACGCCGAACTTGAAGAGCGCCTCGTGCTCGCGATCGAAGCGGGACGAAACGCGGGAGGTCAGCCGGAGGGGCAGAGATCTGCGGCTGTTGTGGTTTACGACAAGTACGAGTTCCCCATCGTCAATCTGCGTGTGGACGTTAGTCTCGAGCCGGTCGGCGAATTGCGAAAAATATTCGACTGGTTCAAACCACTTATTCCCTATTACATCCAGCGTACGCTTGATCCGACCTCGGTCAAGCGGATGGGAGCGACATTGACCGAGATGGGCTTGCCGCTCAATCCTTACGCGCTCAGCGCGTGACGCGAGTCAAAAAGACACCCATCGAGTTCGATGAAGTCGACTCAAGTCTCGACCGCGGGGCCGGGACTTGAATCGGAAACGTCGGCATCAACGCTTAGCTTGGGGTCGAGCATAGCGCGGGCGGCCGTTCGAAGTTGTAATTGGCGCAAGAGAGGTCTTCGGGCATGTCTCGCGACTTTACGAACTCAACGAATTTATCGATGTTTGCCATGTTACCTTTCCCAGAGGTAAGACCATGGAAAATGCAAAATCGGAGTCCGGTCTGCGAGGCAGTCGTATCCACAACTTCGAGCCGTTCGACCTGGGTACCGCGCTTATCACTGTCCATAAGGATAGTTCTCAACACTAAGCCTCACCTGACAAGGAGCCTTTAGCAAAGGAATACCAACCAGTACGTTCTCGCCGAGAATGTCGGCTTTTGGCAAAGCGGACATTCGGTAGATGCGATGTCGGCTAAGGGCAATTTCGAAGCTAACGTCACCCAATTAGCTCACGCGGCTCACGCAGCAAAGCGGACGTTCCTCAGATTGGCGATGGCCGAAAGTGACGCAGCGCAAATGGCAAAATGAGATCTCGCGGGCCGGGCAAACTGGAAAGTTCCAGTGTTGCGAATTTGACGCTTACAGGAAAAATCGGCAATTCATCCTTGCTTTATGATCGCAGCAGATGGACCGAAATTTATCCTGCCATTAGCTTTATCTATATTCTGTCGCGGAGCAAGGCTCGTGCCAGCGTCAGGTTGCACGCCCCGTTTAACTGTCGCTTCTAGGGATAGTACGTTTCGGCGAGCTTGCCCAGCAAAACCGGGAGCGCAGTAACGGAAAATAATTTGCTACGTGGTCCCTCCCCGGACTGGGGACAGCACATCGGCGGTCGCAAACAAACCCGGATAGCCATAGATCGCCCTTGTGTGTACCGAAAACCATATCCGAGTT
>JANYBR010000499.1 GCA_025360685.1 Pseudomonadota bacterium | reverse complement strand
AGATCGACGTCCATCGAACCCGCAAACGACGCGGAGATCGCGGACACCGTCGCAGTGATGGGCGGCAAGGCTTTGGGCGTCACCGAAATCACGACCAGTCTCGAATTTTATGACTACGAAGCGAAATACGCGGCCGGTGGTTCCATCCATGTGTTGCCGGCCAAGATACCTGCGTCCGTTGCGGAGGAAGCGTTGCGGCTGAGCGAGCGGGCGCATACGGCGCTGGGTTGTCGCGGCGTGTCGCGCACCGATCTTCGCTATGACGACACGACTTCGAAACACCGTCTGGTCCTGCTCGAAACCAATACCCAGCCCGGCATGACGCCGACCTCGCTCGTCCCGGAACAGGCCGCTTATGCGGGCATGAGCTATCGCAAGCTTTGCCGCTGGATCGTGGAGGACGCCTCATGCGATCGGTGAGAGTCGAACGCAAGCCGACGCGAGGCCGCATCGCCAAGTCGGGGCGCAATGCACCGCGCGCCAACCGGGTCTCTTCTGCCGCGCCCAAATCGTTCGGCCGCCGCAGACAGCCTTCGGACAATTTCTTCGCTCGCGCCTTCCAGCTCGCCAAGACATGGGCTGGCTTCCGCCGCCCCATGTTGAGCCTGACGGCAATCCTGGTCGGCGCCGCGTTTCTCGCCGCCTTGATCATCGGCGGTTATGTCGGTCGCACGATCAATCGCCTGAACTCCAGCTTCGCCGCGCTGGTCGATGATGCGGGGTTTGGCATCTCGCAAGTACATCTGGCCGGCAATCGCCGCGTGCCGCCGGAATCGATCCTCGCCGCGCTTGGTTTCGAGCCGGGACAGTCGATCTTCGCGGCCGATATCCATGCCGCGCGCGCCCGCCTGGAGAAGCTCGACTGGGTGGCTTCGGCTGACGTGAAACGCCGTTATCCTGACGACATCTCCGTGCGCATCATCGAGAAACGTCCCTTCGCGCTGTGGCAATCGCCCGTTGCTCTTTACGTGGTCGAACGCAACGGCAACGTCATCACCGACAAGGGAGTCGAGGAGTTCCACCGCCTGCCGCTGCTGCTGGGCGATGGCGGATCGAATGCCTCGGACATCGTCGACGCCGTGTCGCAGCATCGCGCGGTGAGCGCGCGCGTAAAGGCTTACGAGCGCGTGTCGCAGCGACGCTGGAATCTGGTACTCGACGACGGTGTGGTCGTGAAACTGTCCGACGATCACTGGCAGAAGGATCTCGATCATCTGGAGTTTCTGATCGTCGAGAAGGGGATTTTGGAAAATGACGTGGTCGAGATCGATTTGCGCTCGGCCGCGAATGATTTCTTCGTGCTGCGCGGCGGCGAGAAGAAAAACGAGCCAAGGGGGAACGCGGCTTAATGGGTGAGACGATCAAATTGCGCGCTGGAACGGAAACTCCGGCCTATCGCACCGGCCTTGTCGCGGCTCTGGATATCGGGTCGTCGAAAACGGTGTGCCTGATCGGGCGGGCCGAGCCGGGGAGCCTGCGGGTGGTGGGCGCCGCCTTGCGGGAAAGCCAGGGCATCCGCGCCGGCACGGTGGTCGGCATGGAACTCGCCGAGGAATCGATCCGCGATGCGGTGGCGGCAGCCGAGAACCACGCGGATGTGCGCATCCAGAATGTCGTGATCTCGGTCAATTGCGGCCAGCCGGTCAGTGTGACGGCGCGCGCCGCCGTGTCGCTCGACGGCGCGCTGGTTTCGGACGCGCACCTGCGCGCCTTGCTGGATGACGGGCGCGAGCGCTGCAAGCTCGACGACCATGCGATCATTCAGGTCGCCCCCACGACTTATGTCGTCGACGAGGCGCGCGGCGTTCGCGATCCCTCCGGCATGTTCTGCCAGCGCATCGGCGTGGCCATGCACGCCGTGGCCGTGAAGCCGTCGCCGCTCAACAATCTCCGGCACGCCGTCGAGCGCTGCCACCTCAACGTGGTCGGCACTCTGTTTGCGCCCTTTGCCAGCGGTCTTGCGACCCTGACGGAGGATGAGAAGCAGCTTGGCGCGACTGTGATCGACATGGGCGGCGGCGTTACGTCTATCGCGGTTTTCGTCGAGGGCCACCTCGTCCATACGGACGTAATTCCTCTGGGCGGACAACAGGTTACGTCGGATCTGGCGCGCATGCTGGCGGCGCCGCTGTCGGCTGCCGAGCGGGCCAAGACATTATATGGAGCGGCGCTGGGCGACATGGAGGCCGGCGCCGACGTCATCCCGCTCGCGCAGATGGGCGAGGACGGCGACGAATCGGCGATGCGCGTTCCGCGTTCCATGCTCACGCGAATCATCCAGGCTCGGATCGAGGAAATCCTGGGCCAGGTGCAGACGCGCCTGCGGACGTCCGGCTTCGACGTCGCGGCGGGCCGCAGGGCCGTGCTGACGGGTGGCGCCTGCCAGCTTGCCGGCGTGCGCGAACTGGCGGCACGGGTGCTGAACAAGCAGGTGCGAATCGGCCGGCCGCAAAGTTTTCCGGGTCTGCCGGCGGCGTCGCTGGGCCCGGATTACGCGACCGCGGTCGGTCTTCTGATGGCCGGCGCATCGATGGCGCCGGAGACTCTCAATCCCGATCTCGTGTCGCAGCCGGAGCAGCGGACGGGAAAAGGGTGGCTTGGCCGGTTGACCGGCAGCCTGTTCGGATGATTCAACAATAAGAACACGAATCGGTTGGGCGACTGTGGTGTGACGAGATGATGAAAAAACGAGGCCAAGGAGAATAAAATGGCGATCAACCTCAAAGCACCCGAACTGAAGGAACTGCGTCCGCGAATCACCGTGCTCGGTGTCGGCGGGGCAGGCGGTAACGCCGTCAACAACATGATCGCGGCCAAGCTCGAAGGCGTCGAGTTCGTGGTCGCCAACACCGACGCGCAGGCGCTCGCCCAGTCCAAAGCCGAGCGAAAAATTCAGCTCGGCGGCAAGCTCACCGAAGGTCTGGGCGCTGGCGCTTCGCCGGACGTCGGCCGCAGCGGAGCCGAGGAAACCCTCGACGAGATCATGGAGCAACTCGCCGGCTCGCACATGGTGTTCATCACCGCCGGCATGGGTGGCGGCACCGGCACGGGAGCCGCGCCGGTCATCGCGCGTGCCGTGCGCGAGATGGGCATCCTCGTCGTCGGCGTCGTGACCAAGCCATTCGCCTTCGAGGGCGACAAGCGCATGCGCACTGCCGAGCGCGGCATCACCGAGCTGCAGCAGTTCGTCCATACCCTGATAGTGATTCCGAACCAGAATCTGTTCCGCGTCGCCAACGACCGCACCACCTTCGCACAGGCCTTCGCCATGGCGGACGAGGTCCTGCATGCCGGTGTGCGCGGCGTGACGGATCTGATCGTCATGCCGGGCCTGATCAATCTCGACTTCGCCGACATCAAGTCGGTGATCTCCGAGATGGGCAAGGCGATGATGGGCACGGGCGAAGCCGAAGGCGAGGATCGCGCGCAGAAGGCCGCCGACATGGCGATCTCCAATCCGCTGCTCGACGATGTCTCGATGAAGGGCGCACGCGGCGTGCTGATCAACATCACCGGCGGACCGGACCTGATGCTGTTCGAAGTCGAGCAGGCTGCCAATCGCATTCGCGCGGAGGTCGATCCCGACGCGAACATCATCTTCGGCAATACGATCCTGGACGACATGGAGGGGCGCATCCGCGTCTCCGTCGTGGCGACGGGCATCGATGCGGAACAGTTGCGCATACCAGAGAAGGTCCAGCCGCTGCGTCCGAGCCTGAAGCCTCTCCCCTTCCGGCAGGATGCTCGGATCGAACCGCGTCCGGCCGTGGCCGTCAATGCGGTCCACCGTCAGCATGAAGCCTTGGCCGAGGAGCTCGGCACGCCGGCTCCGGCTCGTGTGCCGACGGCAATCGAGTCGCTGATCCTCGGCGGCAGTGAAACGCCGCAGGTTGAAGAGGAAACAGCTCCAATTGCTGCGCCCGTCAGGCCCGCACCGGTCGTGCGAGCCGAGGTGCAACGTGCGCCTGCACCAGTGCCGCAGAACCGTCTTTTCGGACTCTTCGGCCGAAAGAAAAAAGACGAGCCGCGCTTCGACCCGCTGGCCAGGCAAACACCGCCGGCGCGCGCAAGCAGCCAGGCTGTGGTGCGTCAGCCCGCGGCACCTGCCGAGCCGCCGCGTCCTCAGCAACCGCCGCAAAATTCGGCGGACGACCTCTTTCCCGATCACAAGCGGGACGAACAGTTCGAGATTCCAGCCTTCCTGCGGCGGCAGACAAACTAGTTCGTGTGTGTGTTGCGTAAGTGTAGAAAACCTCTTCCGGCCCGCCGGGAGAGGTTTTCACTTTGTGGTCATCGTCAGGCACAGCGCGCCCAATGTCGCCTAGTATTGCGTCGACATTGGGGGGCGCTCATGAAGACGGTGGTCTTTTTTCTTGCTTTGGTCGTGACAATGAGTGCTGCCGCTGCTTCGCCTTATGATGTCGCCGAAAAGAGCATCGCGACGCTCCAGGCCGATCTGTCGTCCGGCAGGGTGACGTCGGAAGACCTCGTTACAGCCTATCTGGCACGCATCGACGCGATAGACCGCAACGGACCCGCGCTTCGAAGTGTCATCGCCGTCAACCCAAACGCTCTCGCCGACGCCCGCGCGCTCGACGCCGAGCGCAAGGCGGGTGGACCGCGCGGCCCGCTGCACGGCATCCCGATCCTGGTGAAGGACAATATCGAGACCGCTGATCCGATTGCCACCACCGCCGGCTCGCTGGCTCTGGCAGACAACATCACCCATCGCGATGCACCCGTCGTCGCCAGGCTGCGAGCAGCGGGCGTCATAGTTCTGGGCAAGGCGAACCTGAGCGAGTGGGCCAATATTCGAAGCTCGCACTCGATCAGCGGCTGGTCCGCGATCGGCGGTCTGGTGAAGAACCCCTATGTGCTGGATCGCAGCGCATGTGGGTCGAGCTCCGGTAGTGGATCGGCCGTCGCCGCCAGTCTCGCAGCGGCCGCACTGGGAACGGAGACCGACGGATCGCTGGTCTGTCCCGGCTCGATCAACGGCATTGTCGCATTCAAGCCGACGGTCGGACTGGCGTCGCGCACCCACATCGTTCCGATCTCGCACAGCCAGGACACACCCGGCCCGATGACCCGTTCCGTGGCGGACGCGGCATTGTTGTTGTCGGTGATGGCGGGCAGCGATGCCGGCGATCCAGCCACGGCGGAAGCCGACGCGCGCAAAGCGGACTATTCCGCCGCGCTGCAGACGGCCTCTCTCAAAGGCAAGCGGCTCGGAGTCATCATGCCGGATGCCGGCGCGGTGCCATCCGCTACGGATGCGGTATTCGCACGCGGCGTCGCGGCGCTAAAAGAGGCGGGCGCGCAAATTGTCGAGATCCGGAATTTTGTGCCGCCGCCGGCAGAGTTGGGTGCGACCGAGCTGACGGTGCTTCAGTTCGAGCTGAAGCACGACCTCAATGCCTACCTCGCAAGTCTGCCGCCGGGCGGCAAGCTGAAATCTCTCGCGGACATCATCGCTTTCAACGCGGCGACGCCGCGCGAAACCGCACTGTTCGGACAAGACATATTCGAAACGGCGCAGACCTTGGCCGACCTCACTGATCCAGCCTATGTGAAAGCGCGTGACGCTCTGCGCAAGACCGCGCGCGAAACACTCGACAAGCTGTTCGACGAGAACCGTCTCGACGCGCTGATTCGCAGCACCGACGAACCGGCATTCCGGATCGACGTAGCCAAGGGCGACAACGACTCCAGCAGCGCATCCTTCCTGCCCGCGACGGCAGGTTATCCGCATCTCACCGTGCCGATGGGATATGTGCGAGGACTTCCGGTCGGACTGTCCATCATGGGTCCAGCATGGTCCGAAGCAAATTTGCTCGCCTTCGGTTACGCGTTCGAACAGGCCACGCAGGCGCGAAAACCGCCAACCTTCGTTCCATCGATCGAAACTTCGACAGAGGTAGCCCGCGCCTTCGCGCCGAACGCGCGATAGCGGGCTTGCCGCTCGGTTTCCTTTGCGCGGCAAACATTTATATTGCCGGCTATGGGAACACGCAGAACGCTTGCGCGCGAGATCACCGCCGATGGCACCGCTTTGCACGCGGGCGGCACCGTCCACATGACGCTGTCTCCGGCGCCATCGGGCTTGGGAGTAGTCTTTCGCCGCAGCGACCGGGCCGGTGCCGAGGTGAAAGCCCGCTATGACAATGTGACCGAGACCAATCTGGGCACGGTCATCGCGTCCGG
>JANYBR010000466.1 GCA_025360685.1 Pseudomonadota bacterium | reverse complement strand
GTGTTTGGAACTCGTGTCGCGGAAACCATCTTGGCCCGCGGTCATGTGCGACCGCACCAACAGAGGCCGGACATATGATCGCAAGCGATCCGATCAAATCACTGCCCACCGCTCTTGCAGGCAGGGAGCCGTCCACATATGACCCCATCCCCGAATGCTCCTATGCTGTTGACCGCATTTCTAACAATCGAAATCTGACGGCGTGCGTTTCGCGTCCAGCGTTGACCCCTGATAATTCAGCGATCAAGCAATGGTTGCAATGCATTACGCGCTCAGGGTTTGGATCAAAGTTGGAAGCGATTTTGCAGTCGGTCCTTTCCATGCCCCTTCCAAGTCATTTTCTATCAGTTCGCGTGATGCAAAAAGTGCCAGTCGCGTTAACGGTGCTGGTGGCGCAGAGCACGACATGTACTGACTTGAGCCACGCAATGTTGGACTTTGTGGAGGTGGTGCAGTCGGCGGTGTCGAAGCTCGTTTGGCTAAGAAGTAGCTGTCCTAGGCAGGATGTTCCTTTTCACCTATCGGTTCGATCGGCCCAACTGGTGGGACCTTTCCTGCACCTCAATATTGTTGTTCAGCGAAATCGCGATCGCTCCAGCTACCAAGACCAATACGATAAAGAACAGGACAACTCGCGCACGCACTTTTGGTCGAGCCATCTGGTGCTTCGTTCTCAACAATGACTCCCCACTGATGATCACTCTTCCAAGAACTTCTCACCGAACAATAGGTATCATCGCCAAATCGGTGAAACTACACTTCCAGCCGATCTCCCGAGCGCGCGACTAAGGCGTAAAGTACCGGCATTAGCAGGACGCTGATCAAAAGCCGTGTGAGCAGGCCACTAACAATTACCAGTGCAAACGGCCTTTGGGAATCCGTACCGACTCCCGTGGCTAGCGCCGCAGGCAACAACCCAAGTGCTGCCACCAATGCGGTCATCATGATCGGTCGCAGCCTAAGAATCGCTCCTTGTCGAATGGCCTGGTCGAGGGGCACACCGCTGCGTCGTAATTCGTTGACATACGAAATGTATACGACGGCGGTTAGTACCGAGACGCCAAACAAGGCCAGAAACCCAACGTCGGAAGAGACCGAAAATGGCGTGCCCGTGATCCAGAGTGCGACGATGCCGCCCACAGGTGCTGACAGTAAAACTCCGAGTACAGTGATGAAGGGGAATTTGAAGTTTTTGTAGAGCGCAAAGAGTATCAGAAAAATCAGGAACATCGTCAGTGGCAGAATGAAATTCAGCTGCTGGCTTGATGCGGTATACTCAGTGTATTCCCCGCCCCAATCCAAACGATAGCCCTGAGGCAAGCCAATTTTTCCGTTGACCTGCGCTATCGCGTCTTCGACAGCCGCCGCGAGAGAGCGGCCTTCCACAGAAAACTGGACCCCGATGTAGCGCGAATTGTCTTCGCGGTAGATGAACGACGCGCCGTTGGCAACTTGGATATCCGCCAATTCCTTGAGGGGTACTTGTTGGCCAGCCGAGGTGGCCACTGTGATATTTCGGATTTCGTCGGGGTTATCGCGGAATTTACGGTCGAGCCGCACGATGAGATCAAACTGCTTTTCTCCCTGCACCACCTTTGTGGCCGCATCGCCTCCAATCGCTGTCTGGATCAAGCCATTGATGTCTGCGACGTTCAATCCGTAACGGGCGATTGCAGCACGATTAATCGAGATGTTCAGGCTCGGTTGACCAAGCTCTCGAACCAACGTGACATCACGGATGCCACGTACTTGCTCGAGAATTTGTTTGATCTGCTTTCCTTTGAGCTCGAGAGTTTGCAGATCAATTCCGAATACTTTGACGGCCAGAGCGCTCTTGAGCCCGGTCTCGGCCTCGTCCACCGCGTCCTCGGCAGGTTGTGTGTAGTTGAAGGTGATGCCGGGAAACGATTGAAGCTTTTTGTCAACAGCTTCAATGAGCGCAGCTTTGTTGCGATAGGGTCCGGTCCAGTCCGAGTATGGCTTAAGACCGACGAAAAACTCGACATTGAAAAAGCCGGTCGCATCTGTGCCGTCGTCTGGTCGGCCCAGCTCTGAGGAGACTGTGGTAACTTCGGGAAAGGACCGAAGGATTTCTCGAATCTTAGGAGCGACCCTCGCTGATTCGTCGAACGAAATCGTGTATGGCATCGTGGCCCGCACCCACAGCGCGCCTTCATCTAGATGCGGCATGAATTCAGCGCCGATGAATGGGATGAGTAGCAAGGAAACGCCCAGCAGTACTGAGGAAAAAATTGTCGTTCCCCAAGGCCGGGCCAGACAAAAGTCCAGCCAATCGGTGTAAGACTCCTTGATCGCCTCGAAAGCAGCATTTCGTCGCTCCCTCACGCCTTGGCGCATGAACCAAGAACAGAGCACCGGCAGCAGCGTCAGCGTGACGATTAAGGAGCCAACCAGCGCGAACACCATTGTGTCAGCCATCGGCTTGAACAATCTCCCCGAAGGCCCGGACAAGACATAAATCGGAAGAAAGCCAACTACGATCACCGCGACCGCGTAGAATAGTGGGCGGTCTACCTCCGCCGCTGCGTCTTTGATGATTTCGTTCACGTTTAGCGGCGTGCCTTGGCGCAGAGCAATCTGTCGGAAGATGTTTTCGACCATGAACACTGCGCCATCGACGAGAATGCCGAAATCGATTGCACCGATCGAAAGCAGGTTTGCCGAGGCGTTTTGAAGATCGAGACAAACGAACGCGAACAACAGCGAGAGGGGGACGGTAACGGCGACAATCAGTCCGGCCCGAAAATCGTAGAGAAAAAATATTAGTACTACGAGCACCAGCAACATTCCGCGCAACAGATTCTGCTCGACGATCCGCGTGGTGAGCGCGATCAGGTCGCTTCGGTCGTAGAAGGGAACGACCTTGACATCTTTTGGCAAGATTTCGTTGTTAAGTTTCCTGGTCTTTTCTTCAACGCGCTCTAAGACGTTTTGGGTTTTTTCGCCTGTCAGCAACGAGATGACGCCTTCAACCGCGTCATCCTGATTCTCGTAGCCAAACTCTCCCAGACGCGGGGCAATACCGATAGCGACGCTGCCGACATCCTTCAGCAATACCGGGACGCCATTATGAACTGCGAGTACAACGTTGCCGATATCCTCGATTGAGTTGAGGCGCCCTGTGCCACGCACGTAGTAAAACTGACCGCCCTGTGAATAAAAGCCGCCACCAGCATTGCTGTTGTTGGCGGCCAAGGCGCTTTCTACTTGCACCACCGACAATCCGACGCCGGCGATCTTGGTCGGGTCAAGAAGCACCTGGTATTGCATCGTGCCCCCTCCAAACCCCGAATCGTCTGCAACGCCAGGGACAGCTCTGAATTGCGGTTCAACGGTCCAATCCTCGAAGGTTTTAAGTTCCATCGGTGACCGATCGGGGCTTTGCAGCACGTAGCGATAAATCAGACCAGAAGGCGAGGAGAGCGGCGACATGGAAGGCGCGACGCCGCTCGGCAGACTGAGAGCCGACATACGGTTGAATACTTGCTGGCGCGCGAAGTACTTGTCCGTGTCCTCGTCAAACGTAAGTATCACGTGGGACAATCCATAGAGCGAAATAGAGCGGACCGTGGACATCTGTGGAGTGCCGTTCATCCCGAGCTCGACTGGCACCGTGATCAGTCTCTCCACTTCCTCCGCGGCGTGCCCGGGCCATTGGGTGATAATCTCAACCATCGGCGGCGAAAGATCGGGATAAGCATCAACAGGCAAACGATTTAGCGCCCAAAAACCCGCACCGACGAGCAGAAACGTCATGAGGATGACGAGAAGACGCTGCTCCATCGAAGCGCCGACGATCCTGTTCATGATCGAGGCTGCTCGAGGCGGCAGTGGCGGGAGGTGTTCGCTCATTGAGTCTGCATGAATTGAACGAAGATCGCGCCATCGACCACAATCCGGTCACCGGCACG
>JANYBR010000461.1 GCA_025360685.1 Pseudomonadota bacterium | reverse complement strand
GGACAAGGAAATCGCGCGGCTCGAGGCGGTCTACACGCGTAACGTGGAGGCGGCGGGAGTGGAGATCTTCGCCGACCGCGCCGTGTTCGAGGGCCCGCACACCTTGCGGCTCCTGAACGAGGACCGCACGGTGACCGCCGGGAAAATCCTGATTGCCACGGGCAACCGACCGACCCGCGAGCTCGGCTCCAGTCACATCGTTCCCGGCGGCCATCTGTGCATGACGTCGAACGAGGCGTTTCACCTCGACAAACTGCCGGCGCGCATTCTCATCGCGGGCGGCGGCTATATCGCGCTGGAATTTGCCCACATCTTCCACGGCCTGGGTGTCGACGTATCGCTCGTCTATCGCGGCGAAAAAGTCCTGCGCGGTTTCGACGAGGACATCCGCGACGCGCTGCACGATTCGATGAAGAAGCGCGGCCTGCACGTCTTGCTGGGCTGTGAGTTCACCAAGATCGAAAAGCGCGGCTCGTCGCTGCATGCGGAAACCAACAGGGGCGATGTGATCGAGGCCGACCAGATCATGCTGGCCATCGGCCGCGCGCCCAACACCGAGATGCTGCATGTCGAGAAGGCAGGCGTGGAGCTCGGCCGGCGCGGCGAGATCGTGGTCGATCGGTATTCACGCACCAGCGCCGAGCATATCTACGCCATCGGCGATGTGACCGACCGCGTCCAGTTGACCCCGGTCGCCATCCACGAAGCAATGTGCTTCGCCAGGACGGCGTTTGAGGGCAAGCCCACCGCGCCCGATCATGAGAACATCCCCACCGCCGTGTTCACCACACCCGAAATCGGTGTCGTGGGCAGGAGCGAGATGAAGGCGCTTGGCATGGGTCATGCCATCGACGTCTACAAGTCGACGTTCAAGCCGCTGCTGCACACCATGACCGGTCGCGACGAGAAGATGATGATGAAGCTGATTGTCGACCAGAAGACGGACAAGGTGCTGGGCTGCCACATCTTCGGCCACGGCGCTGCCGAAATTATCCAGGTCGTGGGCGTGGCACTCAAGATGGGCGCGACCAAGGCGCAGTTCGATTCCACGCTCGCGCTGCATCCCTCGGCGGCGGAAGAACTCGTGACCATGCGGGCGAAGAGCTACAGCAAGAGTCCGCCTCAATAGCGTCCGAGGGAGTCGACTTCTCTCCACTCGGCCTGGGGTGTCCTCCAATATACTCCACGATTTCGGCTCATCATGCGATGGCCGATCAACTCGCGGCGCAGTCTGGCGCTGTCCCAATGCCGGCGCTGGATCGTCTCATTGACCTCGGATTCGCGGTAACGACGGTTTTCCTCGAACTGAGCGACCAGCCATTTCAAAACCACGACAAGCTTTCTGCGGCTGACCGGAATCGATTTCAGGCGTCCGTCACTATCAAGAAATCCGGAGAGGACTCTCGATTCGGGGTCGACTTCCGATTTGGCGAATGCAACCACACTTTTATTGTCGAGGAGCTCGCGGTTCATTTGCCGCAGGACCTTGGGATTGAGCGCGTGCCAGCGAGTCGTGCCGTCGGGCCTTGCACTGACAAGACCAATGCCTCTCAGCACGGCAAGGTGATGCGATACCGTCGGCTCCTTCAACGCCAGCAATTCGGCAAGCTCCTGAACGCTGCGCTCGCGTACGGCCAGGAATCCCACAATTCTCAGCCGGCTCTCGTCCGCCATGGCCTTGAAAAATGCGAGGAGCGTCGATCCTTGATCGGTCACTTTTCTCTCCATAGATATCTATCTAAGTAGATAGATATCTATGTTGGAGGCGGATGGCAAGGCGCCGCCGGGAGCGGGCATAATTTGCGCCGCCGCCGGCTTCAGGCCTCTAAGACGAGATACGCCATGCGAGCAGCATAAATATTGGCGCTCGCGCTTTGAACACGTACAACAATTTCATTTTAAAATGAGTTCACGAATCAATTCAGTACCCAGAACTTTTCTGTAATCACTCCGTTCCACTCTTTTCTTGTTCTGAAATTCGATGCTACCGATTACTTTCTGGGTCACTACTTCGAACTCGGCGCTTTTATCGCCGTTGTCCCCGACAGAAGCCGCCATGTTTTTATAAGTGATGGATAAAAGTATATTGGGCTGATCCGGCGATTTTGGAGTGGCCCTGAAGACCTTGTAATCGATGATTAGCCCAGCTTTCTTCGCGGCTTCCATGGTTGGCTTCCATGTCGAATTCAGCCAATCGACGTACTCTTCAAATCTCCCGTACTCAATGCGTATGTAGGCCACGTCAGTAACCGGGCCATCAGTATAAGCGGGCTCATCCTGGGCATCTGCATTAAGCGAAAGTGAGGTCATTTTCTCTTCACCTGTTGTGATCCGACATTGCCCAGATGGCCGGGCGATCCGGACACCATTAGGGAAGAATAGAGCCGCCACAGACGACTGGGAAGCGCGTCCCGGCGCATACCCCTTCCGCTGTAGCCGCGCGCAGGATGCCGTCACGTCTCAGAAAGGAGACGATATACTTTGTACGGAGCGTGAGGTGTGGGCACAACGGTCGTGGCGGATATGTCTTGCTCAACTACGGTGAGGTGCGCCGCTCATCAAAGTTCATTCTGGAGACGACTTCTTTGGCGCCGCGATGGTTTCAGGCAGCGCTGTTGCGGGAGCCGCGCTCAACAAACTGGTGCGGGGTATGAGACGCGATACGATGCTTCGTTCCGTGATTTGGTGGCGCTTTTCGTGGAACATCACGGCGGGTGACATCACACTGTTCAAGGAAGGTTGAATTCAGATTGGGCGATCCCCCTCAAATCTGCACTTTCCGCCCTTCCCAGAAGGGTTTGCGCACTTCGCCGCGCTTGATCTTGCCGGCCGCGCTGCGCGGCAATTCGGCGACGAAGTCGATGGAGCGCGGCACCTTGAAGCCGGCCAGCTTCGGCCGCACGAAATCGATGATCTCCTTCTTCAGCGCATCGCTCGCCACAAAGCCCTGCTTGAGCATGATCACGCTCTTGACTGCTTCGCCCCATTCGGTGTTCGGCACGCCGATCGTGCAGACATCCTCGACCGCTGGATGCTTGATGATCTCGTTGTCGACTTCCTGCGGATAGATGTTCACGCCGCCGGAGATGATGATTTCCGCCGACCGGCCGGTGAGAAAGAGATAGTCGTCTTCGTCGAAATAGCCGATGTCGCCGAGCGTGAAGAACTCGCCGCGATGCGCGCTCGCCGTTTTCTCTTCATCTTTATAGTACTGAAACGGATTGGCCTGATTGGTCTCATGATAGATCAGACCGGCCTGGCCGTTCGGTAGTTCGTTGCCGTCCTCGTCCATGATCTTGACGCGCAGCAAGGTCGGGCGCTTGCCGACGCTGCCGGGTTTGCGCAGCCATTCCTCGGGCGTGATGACGAATCCCGCGCCGCCTTCGCTGCCGGCGTAGTATTCGTAGAGGATAGGGCCAAGCCACTGGATCATCGCGTGTTTGACCTCGGGCGGACAGGGTGCCGCGCCATGCACGAAATAGCGCATCGACGAGAGGTCATACTGCTTCTTCATCGCGTCGGGCGCGGCCAGCATGCGCTGGAACATGATCGGCACCAGATGCGCGTGCGTCACGCGCCGGTTTTGGATGGTGCGGAAGACTTCTTCGGTATCCCACTTTTCGCCGATGAAGGTGATGGGCACGCCGCTTGCCTGAGGAATGGCGATGTCGAAGGCCAGAGGCGCCGCGTGGTAGCCGGGCCCCACGCACATCTGCACATCGACATCGGGATCGTAGTTCGGGTTGGTGCCCGCGAACATCGGCGGCGTGGCCACGCCATGCGGACGATGCACGCCCTTGGGTCGGCCCGTGGTGCCGGACGTGTAGAGCATCTGGCTGCCGATCAGTGGGTCGTCGAGATCGGAAGCATCCTCGCCGTAGAGCGCATCTTCGTAGGGCGTGAAGCCGTCCGCCTGGCCGCCAACGGAAAGCTTGAGCGCGATGCCCGGCGCACTCTTCACCGCTTCATGGATGGTGTCGAACTTGGTTTCGGCGACCAGCGCCTTGGCTTCGCAATCCTGCAGGATGTACGCGATCTCGCTTGCCGCCAGGTGCCAGTTTACCGGCGTGATGCGCAGGCCGCAGCGACGCGTGGCGTTGAGCGTCTCGATGAATTCGGCGCGGTTGCTGCAGAACAGCGCGACGGAATCGCCCGGTTGCAGGTCGGCCTTGCGCAGCACCCGCGCCAGCCGGTTCGAATTGCCGTTGATCTTGCGATAGGTGTGTTCGCCGAAACGGTCCCACACGGCGACCCTGTCCGGCTTTACCTGCGCCCAGAAGGCACTGACCATTCCGGCGCCGGCATAAGCGACGAGCCGTTCGATAAAGGCCTGGTCCATTGTTCCTCCCACCGCGCGGCGTGCCGCCTTTTCTTGTGTCTACGCTAGCGTCCGGTGCGGGGCTTGGCCACATTCAATACCGCAGGAACCGATTGTCGCGGGCTCAGCAATCCCGATCAAGCGCGCGGGACATAAGCGGGCTAGCGTAATTGGAGAAATGAAAGTGGAAGGACTACCGCAATGTCGCTGGCAAACCGGGCGCTCTGGACGATCGATCGCAACCTGACAAGCGAGCTTTCGCTCGGCTCAGTGGCGCTAGCGTGCGGCGTATCGCGCTATCACCTGGCGCACGCCTTCGGAGGATCGACAGGCATGCCGGTCATGGAATATGTGCGGCGGCGCAGGCTGAGCGAGGCGGCAGACGTTCTGGCCGGAGGTGCGTCCAGCATTCTCGATCTGGCGCTCGAGTTCGGCTACGCCTCGCATGAAGCCTTCTCGCGTGCGTTTCGCGCGCAGTTCGGCAAGACCCCGGAAGACGTGCGGCGCAACGCCACGACCGACGGACTGTCGCTGCTCAAGCCGGTCAAGGTCGGCGAGGGCGCGCGGCCGGCGATTGCCGCTGACCGCTTCGAAACGCCCGGCGAACTGAAGTTCGTCGGGCTGGGCGAGCACGTAGCTTTTTCGCAGATGCAGAATATCGCCTCGCAGTGGCAGCGTTTCATGGCGCGCTATGCGGAAGTTGACGACAAGGCGCATCCTATCCCCGCCGGGGTCAGTACCAATCTCGATGACGAAGGCAATTTCGACTATGTCTGCGCGGTTCAGGTGAAACGCTTCGCCGCGCAACTCAAGGGCCTCGTACAGCTCATAGTGCCGCCGCAGACCTATGCCGTGTTCCGCCACGACGCCCACGTGTCGGAGATCGGCCAGACCTTCAGTGCGATCTGGAACGATTGGGTGCCCGAGCAGGACAAGTCCATCGCCGACGGCGCAAGCATCGAGCGCCATAGGGAAACATTCGACACCCGCACCGGCTTCGGCGGCGTGGAGATTTATGTTCCGATCCGCTGATGTCGGAGTCCGGCACTCTCGACGTGAATGAAAATCCGGTATTCTGAAGCAAGGAGGAACGGTTCATGCGCCTATTCGCGGGCTTGGCCATTGGCGTATGCGTTTTGGGTGCTTCCCACGCCGGCGCGGCTGAACAGCCGCCGGATATGTCAGCCCTCGCATCTATCGACGACACGACTTTCGACGCGCAATTCCGCTGCCCCGAAACGCTCGCCAGCGACGATGAGAGGATCGACGAATATCAGCGCTACCTCGCCTGGTCGCGTGTGCACCATGCGGACTGGAGCTTCAAGAAGCGGATAGACGTGCGCTACGGGCTGCTGCGCCGCCACGGCTGCGTGCAGACGCTTCGCAATGCCGGATCGAGCGCCATGCCCGCTTTCGGACCTTAATGCGCTGAACTGCCGGTAAATTCGTCATTCACCAGCCGCGGCGGTCCGGCTGGCAAAGCGCGCCGCCTTCACATATATCCACAGGCCGCATGCAGGAGGTTCGCGTGGCCCAACCCTGGTCCCCGCAAAGCTGGCGTTCCAAGCCTATCCGGCAGGTTCCGGCCTATCCGGACCCGGCCGCATTGGAGGCTGTCGAAGCCAAGCTGAGAACCCATCCGCCGCTGGTGTTTGCCGGTGAGGCACGCAATCTCATCGACGGGCTGGCCGAAGTTGCGCAGGGCAAGGCGTTCCTCCTCCAGGGCGGCGATTGCGCCGAGAGCTTCGCCGAGTTCACGGCCAACAACATCCGCGACACGTTCTGCGTTTTCCTCAGCATGGCCACGGTCCTGACCTTCGCCGCCAATCTGCCGGTGGTGAAGATCGGGCGCATCGCCGGCCAGTTCGCCAAGCCACGCTCCGACGACTTCGAAACCATCGACGGCAAGACGCTGCCCTCGTATCGCGGCGACAACATCAACGGCAGCGAGTTCACGATCGAGAGCCGGACGCCCGATCCCGAGCGCATGATGCGCGCCTACTACCAGGCCGCCGCGACGGCCAACCTGGTGCGCGCCTTTGCGACCGGCGGCTATGCCGACCTGTCGCGTGCGAGGCACTGGAACCTGGCGCACCATCATCCTGACCTCAGCCGCCGCTACGACGAGGTCGTCGACAAGATCGACGATGGCGTCGGCTTCCTGCGCACCTTCTCGCTCGCCGACGCGGTCAAGCAGCGCACGTCGCGCGTCGACTTCTATTTCAGCCATGAAGCGCTCCTGCTGCCCTATGAGGAAGCCCTGACGCGCCAGGATTCGATCACCGGCGATTACTACGCCACCAGCGGCCACATGATCTGGATCGGCGATCGCACGCGGCAGCTGGACGGCGCCCATGTCGAGTTCTGCCGCGGCGTGAAAAATCCGATCGGGCTCAAATGCGGCCCGAGCCTTTCGGAAGACGAACTGCTGAAGCTCGTGGCCGTGCTCAATCCGGACAACAAGCCCGGCCGGCTCACCCTCATCACGCGTTTCGGCTCGGACAAGGTCGCGGGCGGACTGCCGAAGATGATCCGCGCCATCCAGCGCGAAGGCGCCAACGTCGTGTGGTCTTGCGATCCGATGCATGGCAACACGATCAAGCTGCAATCGGGCCACAAGACGCGCCCTGTGAGCCGCGTATTCGAGGAAGTGAAGGCGTTTTTCGACATCCATCGTGCCGAGGGCACCCATGCCGGCGGCATGCATCTCGAAATGACGGGACAGGATGTCACCGAATGTCTGGGCGGGGCGCAGGAGATCAAGGAAATCGATCTGTTCGACCGCTATCACACGGCGTGCGATCCGCGGCTGAACGCCAGCCAAGCGCTGGAGCTGGCGTTCCTGATGGCCGACACGGTGCGAGCCGCACATTCGAAGGGCGACCGCTTCGCGGCTTCCGCTTAATCGTCCTTGGGGGGCTGACGATATGGGCGTGGCGCGCCTGCTTGCGAAGGGGTGGCTCGTGTTCTGCCTGTTCGCGGGCGCGCACGCGGTCAATCTCGGGTTACAGCGCGGCGAGGCGCCGCTGGACGCGCTCGAGGAAGTCGGCGTCTGTGTTCTGCTTTTCGCCGCCATGGGCCTGCTGTTCATAACGGGTTTTGGCCTCTCTCGGGGCCTGGGGGGTCGGCCCATGCTGCGCTGGCTGCGGCCGCACCATCTGGTTCCCGGCTTCAACGAAGTGGTGTTCGTCGTCTTCGTGGTGCTCAGTTTCGTCAATCAGATCGTCGTAGCGCCTTTTTATATGGGCGGCGGCATCGCCGGTGCGGTCCAGGCGGCGCTCGCCTTCGTCGTGCCGGGGCAGCGGGCGCTGGAGGACGCGCTGCAAAACTGTAGTATCGACGGAGGGCGCGTGTTCTCGTCGTCGGCGGCGTGGTTGCTGGCGATCATATTCCTGGGGTCGGCCGCTTCGCGCATCGGACTCGCCGCCGGCCTCATCCGTCTGGAGCGTATGACGCGTCCATCCTCGATGGGACCGACGGTCACGGCCGTATTGTTCGGAGCGTCGGCGATCCTCGGACTCCAGCTTGTCTTCATCGGCTCCGCCTATCCCTGGCTTGCCTGCAGCGCGTTTACCGACATCAGCGGCGCCGTATTGATCGGCCTGGCGCCGTTGATGCTGGCCTATCTGATCGTCGCGGCGCTGGCGACCCTTCGCGCCAGCGGCCCGCAACAGTAACACTAGTCCGTCATGGCCGGGCGTGATCCGGCCACCCAGCGCGCCCGCGTCTACGGGCGCAGGAGACCGTTTCGCAGTGCGTGGACACGCGCTCGATGGGTGGCCGCCTCGGGGGGCGGCCATGACGGCAAATTGTTACACCGCCTTGTCCGGCCCTACGCGCACGACCATTTTGCCGACGTTCTCGCCCTTGAAGAGGCCGATGAACGCCTTGGGCGAATTCTCGACGCCGTCGACGATCGTCTCGCGCCACTTCATCTTGCCTGCCTTCGCCCAGTTCGTCATGTCGCGATGAAAGTCCGCGAGCATGTCGTAGTGGCTGGAGACGACGAAGCCGCGCAGTGTGAGGCCAAGTCCAATGCAGATGGCCAGGTTGCGCGGTCCCGGCGGCGGTTCGGTTGCATTGTACATGTCGATCATGCCGCACAGGGCGATGCGCCCGCCTGGCCGCATATTGTTGATTGCCGCTTCGAGATGCGCGCCGCCGACATTTTCGAAATACACGTCGATGCCGGTCGAAAAGGCCTCCGCCACGGCCGCATTCAGATCGCCGCAGGTCTTGTAGTTGATCGTCCGATCGACGCCGAGGCTTTTGAGATACTGGGCCTTCTCGTCGGAACCGACGGAGCCGACGACGTAACAGCCCTTGGCCTTGGCTATCTGGCAGACGACAGAGCCGACCGCGCCGGACGCGGCGGAAACGAACACCCGCTCGTCGTCTTTCAACGCTGCGATGCGCAACAATCCGGCATAGGCGGTCATACCCGGCATGCCGAGCGCGCCCAGATAGGACTGGATCGGAACCTGTGGCTCGAACTTTTGTAAATCGGCGCCACCGGAAGCGTACCATTCGCGCCAGCCATTCATGCTCTGGACAAAGTCGCCGACCGCGAACTTGTCGTTGCCGTTGGAAGCGACCACCTGGCCGACGGCATGGCCCTGCAGGGTCTCACCGATTTGGAAGGGCGGGACATAGCTTTTGCGGTCGACCATGCGGCCGCGCATATAGGGGTCGACGGAAATGTAGCTGTTGCGGACCAGAACCTGCCCGGACTGGGGCGTAGGGACGGCCGTTTCGACCATTTCGAAGTTGTCAGTGGAAGGCACGCCCACCGGGCGGCTTTTCAGGCGGATTTCGTGGTTTTTCTGGTTCGACATCGGGAGTTCCTTGGATTTGAAAAGGCAGGAATGCTTAACCGCGTTAACCTATCAGCGGGGGACTGTGTAACAAGACGAAACATTTTATGAGTCGCCCGACCGTCCGCTGCCTGTCCTTATGTGGCTGTAATTCCGGCGAGATTCCATTTGGCACCCCAGCGCATTCGACACAACGGCACGCTCAAGGCCGCCGTCATCGGAGCGGGCGCATTCGGACGCCATCACGCTTCGAAGTATCGCGGCATCGATGGGGTAGAACTCGTCGCAATCGCCGACCCGAGCCCCGAAGTGCGCAAATCTTCGTTCGCCAACCATGGCGTGCACGCCGTCGCCGATTGGCGTGAGTTGCTCGGCATGGTCGATCTGGTCAGCGTCTGCTCGCCGGCGGTCACGCACGCCGCCATTGTGCGTGCGTTCCTCAATTCCGGCGCCAACGTGCTGGTCGAAAAGCCGATCGCCACAAGCCTTGAGGAAGCCGACGCGCTCATCTCTCTGGCCGGCCGTACGGGTCGCGTGCTGACCGTCGGGCACCAGGAGCGCTTTGTTTTCGCCGGCACCGGATTACTCGACAGCATCGAAATTCCGCGCGAGATTTCGTGCTGGCGCATGGGTCCCTGGACCGGCCGCAGCGCCGATGTCAGCGTCGTGCTCGACCTGATGATCCATGATCTCGATCTCGTTCATCAATTGGTTCCGCACGGCGTGAGCGAGGTCGATGCCCGTGCCCGCGCGTTGCATGGCAGCCTGGCGGACGAGGTTTCCGCGTCCGTCACCTTTGCCAATGGCTCGATCGCACATCTGGAGACCAGCCGCATTTCGGATGCCCGCCGCCGCGGCATGCGCGCCAGATACGACGATGGCGTGATCGAGATCGACTTCATCACGCGCAAGATGCGCAACACCACGCCGCGGCCGCTGAAACCGCTGGAGATGGGCGATCCGCTGGCCGAGTCCGTGGCGTCGTTCGTCCGCTCGGTGCGGGTCAACTCGGCACCGCTGGTGCGTCCGCAGGAGGCGCGCCGCGCCCTTGAAACCGCGCTGATGATCGACGATGCCGCCGATCACGGGCCTGACGCCCGTGCGCGCGAAGCATACGCGGCAGTCGCCGCCGCCCGCTGATACTTCTCTGTTTTACCCTCCCTTTGAGGGAGGGTCGAAAAGTTCGAGCGTGTTCTCGAGAATTTTTCGGGGGTCCATAGCGTCAGCGTATGGACGTCCGGACAGAGTTCCGCCTTCGATCCTTGTTCCGCGTTGCGTCCGCACGCTGTCGCTACGGACCCCTCAAGGGGAGGGTGAAGTCTTTCGCGAAACACGAGTCCGCGCTAAAGACCGTGCATGACGGATCGCTTTCGCATCGCGCTCGCCCAGCTCAATCCAGTGATGGGCGACATCCACGGCAACCTCACCAAGGCGCGCGCCGCCCGGGCCGAAGCGGCCAAGGTGAAGTCGGACCTCATTCTGTTTTCCGAGCTCTTCATCGTCGGTTATCCGCCGGAAGATCTGGTGCTCAAGCCGGCGTTGCAGTCCGATGCGCGCGAGGCGATTGAGAGACTCGCGGTCGACACGGCCGATGGCGGCCCCGCGGTTCTCATCGGCGCGCCCTGGACGGAAAACGACAAGCTGTACAACGCCTTTCTCTATCTCGACGGCGGCAAGATCGCCGGCCGCACCTTGAAATACGACCTGCCGAACTATGGCGTGTTCGACGAGAAACGGGTGTTCGCGGCGGGGCCGCTGCCCGGACCGTTCAATATCCGCGGCGTCCGTGTCGGGGTGCCGATCTGCGAAGACATCTGGACATCGGAAGTCACCGAATGCCTCGCCGAAACCGGCGCGGAAATTCTCGCCGTGCCGAACGGCTCGCCCTTCGAGGCCGGCAAGGAGGATGTACGGCTCAATCTGATCGCGGCGCGGGTGACGGAAACCAAGCTGCCGATGATCTATCTCAACCAGGTCGGCGGCCAGGACGAGCTCGTGTTCGACGGCGGCTCGGTCGTAGTCAATGCCGACCTCTCGACGGCGGTCGTCCTGCCGTCGTGGGAAGAGAGCCTCGTCATCACCGATTGGTCGCGCCGCGCCGGCACATGGCTCTGCGCGTCCGGCACGCGCGCGCCCGGCGAAGAGCGCTCACACGCGGTCTATCACGCCATGATGCTGGGCCTGCGCGACTATGTGAACAAGAACCGCTTTCCCGGCGTGGTTCTGGGCCTCTCGGGCGGCATCGACTCCGCGCTGTCGGCGGCTGTCGCCGTGGACGCGCTGGGCAAGGATCGCGTGCGCTGCGTGATGCTGCCGTCGCGCTACACGTCCAAAGACAGCCTCGACGATGCCGCCGAGTGCGCCAAATTGCTCGGCGCGCCCTACGAAACGGTGCAGATCGAGCCGCTGGTCGAAGCCTTCGGAGCTACGCTTGCGTCGACATTCGCCGGCAAGCGCGCCGACACGACGGAAGAGAACATCCAGTCGCGAGCGCGCGGCGCGATCCTGATGGCGATCTCCAACAAGTTCGGCCCCATGGTCCTGACCACCGGCAACAAGAGCGAGATGAGCGTCGGTTACGCCACGCTCTATGGCGACATGTGCGGCGGCTACAATGTGCTGAAGGACGTCTACAAGACCGAGGTTTTCCACTTGGCGCGCTGGCGCAACCAGTTCGTGCCGCGCGGCAGCTTCGGTCCGGCGGGTCGCGTCATTCCAGAGCGCATCATCACCAAGCCGCCGACCGCGGAGCTGCGAGAGAACCAGAAGGACGAAGATTCGCTGCCGCCCTACGAGATGCTGGACGGCATCCTCGAATGCCTGGTCGAGAACGAGATGACGTTCGAGGCCACCTGCGCCAAGGGCTATCACCCGGCAACGGTCAAGCGCATCGAGCAGTTGCTCTATGTCAGCGAGTACAAGCGCCGCCAGGCGCCGCCGGGGGTCAAGATCTCGGCGCGCAATTTCGGCCGCGACCGCCGCTATCCAATTACCAACGCGTTCCGTGATGCGCGGGAATAAACACAACGTGTCATCCCCGGCGAGCACGAGCCGTCCGGCTCGTGCGAGGGAAGGGGACCCAGGCTTTCACGCACATGCGCTGTGTGGAGACTTGGGTCCCCTTCCCCTCGCGATCCTCTCGGATCGCTCGGCCGGGGATGACAAGTTTAATTTGGCGTTGCGGGCATTCGCATGACCGTCACCGTCCGCATCCCGCCTTCGCCGACCGGATACCTGCAGGTCGGCAATGGCCGCATGGCCGTGCTGAACGCGCTGTTCGCGCGCAAAAGCGGCGGCAAGGTCATGCTGCGCATCGACGACACGGACGACACGCGTTCGACCAAGGAATTCGAAGCGGCGATCCTGGAGGACTATGCCTGGCTCGGGATCGCGCACGACGTGTTCGCGCGCCAGTCCGATCGCGTGGCGCAGTATGAAGACGCCGCCGAAAAACTGAAAGCCTCGGGCCGTCTCTACGCCTGTTACGAGACCGCCGAGGAACTCGACCGCCGCCGCAAGCGCCAGATGGCGGCGCACCGCCCGCCGGTTTACGACCGCGCCGCGCTCGATCTGACGGGTGGCGATCGCGCGAAGTTCGAGAGCGAAGGACGCACGCCGCATTGGCGCTTCAAGCTCACGCACACCAAGGTCGCCTGGATCGATCTCATCCGCGGACCGGTGGAGATAGACACCTCGACCCTGTCCGATCCGGTGCTGATCCGCGAGGACGGCCGCTTCCTCTACACCTTGCCGTCGGTGGTCGACGACATCGATTTTGCCATCACGCACATTATCCGCGGCGAGGATCACGTCACCAACACGGCGCCGCAGATCGAGATTTTCGAAGCTTTGAATGCTGCAGCACCCGCCTTCGCGCACTATCCGTTGTTCATCCTGCCGGGCGGCGAAGTATTGTCGAAGCGCAAGGGCTCGCTCTCCATCCGCGACATGCGCGAGGAGGGCATCGAGCCGCTGGCGCTCGCATCCTATCTCGCCAAGATCGGAACCTCCGACGCGATCGAGCCGCGCACGTCGCTCGACATCCTTGCGACCGAATTCGCGCTGGAGAAGATCGCGCGCGCGCCGGCGCATTTCGATGTGGCGGAGCTCGCGGCCCTG
The DNA here is from genome assembly GCA_025360685.1 of Pseudomonadota bacterium. GTDB lineage: Bacteria > Pseudomonadota > Alphaproteobacteria > Micropepsales > Micropepsaceae > Rhizomicrobium. Next base: position 1,968 of record JANYBR010000461.1, on the reverse strand, counting down.
AACGGCAAGCTGCTCCATCTGTTTTCCTACGACGCCGTGTCCGATCGCTTGACTGCGCTTGGCATCACTGCAGGCGCACCGTTCTGGGACGCGGTGCGGCCGAACCTGACCAAGCTCGAAGATGCCGCACTGTGGTGGAGGGTCGTTGCAGGCCCGGTCACGCCGGTGATCGAGGACGAAAAAATAGTTGCGGTCGCCGCGGCCTTGCTGCCGCCCGAGCCCTGGGACGAGACCACATGGGCGGCACTGACCAAACCGGTTTCGGAAGCCACGGGCGCCAAGGGCCGCGCACTGTTTCATCCGCTCAGGCTGGCGCTGACGGGGCGGGGCGATGGACCGGAACTGAAAAAACTGCTACCCCTCATCGGACGCGCAAGGGCTCTTGCGCGGCTCAAAGGGGAAACGGCGTGATCTTCATCGCCCGCCAGATTTGTCAGACAAATATTTGCGGCTGAAGCCGCAAAAACCTTTCCGCTCGCCCAAGACTTAGCCCGCCCAATGTCCAACCCTCCCTCGAGGGGAGGGTGGAATCCGCCAAATCACTGTAAGAAAGTGCCATGACCATTCGCCTCTACAACACGCTCACCAAGTCGAAGGACGTCTTCGTCCCGCTCGATCGCAACAACGTGCGCATGTATGTGTGCGGACCGACGGTCTACGACTACGCCCATATCGGCAATGCGCGGCCGGTGATCGTGTTCGACGTGCTGTTCCGCCTGTTGCGGCACACCTATGGCGAGAACCATGTGAAATATGTCCGCAACATCACGGACATCGACGACAAGATCAACGCGCGCGCACTGGAACGGCGCGGCAATCGCGACATCCTCATGGCCCTGCGCGAACTGACCGAGGAGACGCAGCGCGTCTATCTGGAGGACGTCACTGCGCTCGGCAATCTGCCGCCGACCTACACGCCGCGCGCCACCGAGCATGTGGCGCAGATGACCCAGATGATCGCGCGGCTGATCGCGGCGGGTCACGCCTATGTCGCGGGAGGTCACGTGCTGTTCGATGTCTCCTCGAAGGCGGACTATGGCAAGCTGGCGCGCCGTTCCCTGGTCGACATGATCGCCGGCGCGCGGGTGGACGTTGCGCCCTACAAAAAGAACGCGATGGACTTCGTGCTGTGGAAACCGTCCGACGCGCAGACGCCGGGCTGGGACAGTCCGTGGGGCTTCGGCCGCCCGGGCTGGCACATCGAATGCTCGGCGATGGCCGATGAATATCTCGGCGAGAGCTTCGACATCCATGGCGGCGGCATCGATCTGGTCTTTCCGCACCATGAAAACGAAATCGCGCAAAGCGAAGGCGCGCACCACAACCACCCGCTGGCGACGGTGTGGATGCACAATGGCTATCTCAACGTCGAGGGCACCAAGATGTCGAAGAGCCTCGGCAACTTCGTGACGATCAGGGAGTTGCTCGAAACTGAAAAGTTCGGCGGTCAGCGCTGGTCAGGCGTGCTTTTAAGATTGGCGATGTTGATGACGCATTATCGGCAACCGATTGATTGGACAAATAGTCGACTAGTCGAGGCGACAATTCGGCTTGATGGATGGATGAGATCTTCACGGTCCGTCGGCGTGCCCGAACGGGGTCAAGTGCCGCAAAACTTCCTCGACGCCGTGAACGACGATCTAAATACGACCGAAGCACTGTCAATTCTTGACAGCTTAGCGTCTCAGTCACGTTCGCCAAGTCAGCGTGCACCTGTAGATCGAGCCGATGAGCTGGCTGCTGCTATGGTCTGGATCGGAATTGCCAAACTCGAAGATTTTGCGGAGGCCAGGGCCGAGTCACAGCAGCTTCGCGACACAATTAGGGCGGCGCTGACCGAAATGCCGAAAGAGGCAATTGCTGCGGCCATTGCCGCCCGCAACGCGGCGCGCAAGGCGAAGGACTTCAAGGAGTCCGACCGCATTCGCGATGAACTCCTCGCCAAGGGCATCGTGCTGAAGGACGGGC
>JANYBR010000460.1 GCA_025360685.1 Pseudomonadota bacterium | reverse complement strand
CACGCAGGAAGTCGTCGCGTCGTTGCGCGAGGCGAAGTCCGGCATCGTCAAGTGCGACACCTACGAGAAGATGAGTTTCCGCAGCCAGGTGCATGGCAGTCTGAAGATCGATCTCGATGCGGTGGTCGACCGCCGCGCGCGGCGCTTCCAGGGCGATGGCGCCGGCTATTGCTGGGTCGCGATGACTCAGGCGATTACCGATTCCGGGCTCGAGGAAAATGATATTTCCAATCCGCGCACCGGATTGATAGTGGGTTCAGGCGGGCCTTCGACCAAGGCCATCGTTGCCGCCGCCGACACGGCGCGCGCGTCAAGCCCCAAGCGCATCGGCCCGTTTGCCGTGCCCAAGGCGATGTCGTCGACCTGTTCGGCGAACCTGTCGACCTGGTTCAAGACCAAGGGCGTGAACTATTCCATTTCCAGCGCCTGCTCGACCTCGGCCAACTGCATCGGCAACGCGGCGGAGATGATCCAGTGGGGCAAGCAGGATGTGATGTTCGCCGGCGGCGGCGAGGAACTCGACTGGACGCTCAGCGAACTGTTCGACGCTATGGGCGCGATGTCGTCCAAGTACAATGCCACGCCGGAAAAAGCCTCGCGCGCCTATGACAAGAACCGCGACGGCTTTGTGATCTCCGGCGGCGGCGGCATCCTTGTGCTGGAAGAATACGAGCACGCCAAGGCGCGCGATGCCAAGATCTACGCCGAGCTGGTCGGCTATGGCGCGACGGCCGACGGCGCGGACATGGTGGCGCCGTCCGGCGAAGGCGCCGTGCGCTGCATGCAAATGGCGCTCAAGGATGTGAAGGCGCCGATCGACTATATCAACCCGCACGCCACCTCGACGCCGGTCGGCGACATCCCCGAGATCAACGCCATTCGCGAAGTGTTCGGCGCCAGGATGCCGCCAATCAGCGCCACCAAATCGCTCACCGGCCACAGCCAGGGTGCCGCCGGCGTGCACGAGGCGATCTACACACTCTTGATGATGCAGTCGGGCTTCATCTGCGAGAGCGCCAATATCGAGGAGATCGATCCTGCCGTCGCCGACGCGAACATCGTGCGCAAGCGCATCGACAATGTGAAAATCCAAACCGCTCTGTCCAACAGTTTCGGCTTCGGCGGCACCAACGCGACGTTGGTATTCCAGCGTCACGCATAGAAATAGAACTTGTATCGGACAAACGGGCCGTCCGAGATAGAACAGGCCCAAGGGGGCGAGGGTAAAATGGCAGATGCCAAACTCATGCAGGGCAAGCGGGGCCTGGTGATGGGGGTCGCGAACGACCACTCCATCGCCTGGGGCATCGCGCGAACGCTCTCCGCCCATGGCGCCGAAATCGCCTTCACCTATCAGGGTGACGCGCAGGCCAAGCGCTTGCGGCCGCTGGCCCAGTCGATCGGCTCGCAGATCGTGCTGCCCGCCGATGTCGAGAACGATGCCGAACTCGACGCGGTGTTTGCCAGACTGGCGTCGGTTTGGGGCGGGCTTGATTTTCTCGTGCACGCCATCGCGTTCTCCGACCGCGAGGAACTGAAGGGCCGTTACGTTGACACCTCGCGCGCCAATTTTTGCCGAACGCTTTCCGTCTCGTGTTACTCGTTCACCGCCGTCGCGCAGCGTGCATCGCACATGATGAAGAAGGGTGGCACGATGCTGACCTTGTCCTATCTCGGCGCGCAGCGGGTAATGCCGAACTACAATGTGATGGGTGTGGCCAAGGCTGCGCTGGAAGCCAGCGTGCGTTATCTCGCCGCCGATCTCGGTCACGACCATATCCGGGTCAATGCGATTTCGGCGGGTCCGATGCGCACGCTCGCCGGCTCGGCCGTCGGCGATGCGCGCATGGTCTTCAAGTGGAACAAGAGCCATGCGCCGCTCAAGAAATCCGTCGAGCTCGAACATATTGGCGGCGCCGCGCTCTATCTTCTCAGCGATCTGTCCGGCGGGGTCACCGGCGAAGTGCATTTCGTCGATGCCGGCTTCAACGTGGTCGGCATGCCGCCAACCGCCGATCTCAAGGGCTGGAGCGCGTCGGACAACGGCAACGGCTCGAGCGTGGTCTCGAAGTCCACGGCGCACGAACCGGTGTAGCGGCGGCTCTTTTCCCAGTTCATATACCCAACGGTGTCATGGCCCGCCGAGTGCGGGCCACGCAGTTGG
>JANYBR010000434.1 GCA_025360685.1 Pseudomonadota bacterium | reverse complement strand
CGATCGAGCGCATCGTGGCCGGTCTTGAGAAAAAGAGCCGCATTCTGACCCAACACGAACGCCAGATCGTCGCGCATCATGAGATGGGTCATGCGCTGGTGGCCATGTCCCTGCCCGGAACGGATCCCGTGCAGAAAGTGTCAATCATCCCGCGTGGAATCGCGGGGCTGGGATACACGATGCAGCGTCCGATTGAAGACCGATTCATCCTGGATCGCACCGAACTATTCAATCGCATCGCCGTTCTGTTGGGCGGTCGAGCGGCAGAGAGCATCGTCTTTGCAGAAGTCTCCACCGGCGCGGCGGACGACCTGGCGCGCGCAACCGAGATCGCACGCAGCATGATCGCGCGATTTGGAATGGTGGCCGAACTCGGCCAGGTTTCCTATGAGTCCGAAGCCGCTCCGATGCTTGGCGGCCAGACGAGTTGGCGCCAGCGCAGTTACGGCGACGAAACAGCCGCCGCGATCGACCGGGCACTCAAGGCACTCATTGCGAGCGCTTACGAAACGGCACGGGAGGTGCTCGAGCGCAACAGCCAAATTCTGGCCGAAGGTGCAGCGGATCTGCTGGCTCATGAAACCTTGAGCCGCGCCGATCTGGAAAAGTACGCTTCGCGACTCGTCAAAGGCGCTTCAAGTCGCCCAGCGCTAGCCGCCCAATAGTTCTATCAGTCACGTACGCGTCCTACGCCCATATCGACGAAGATGGGGCAAGGATCGAATCCGATACCCCTGTCGCCAGTTTCGCAGCTGCCGCGTGCACGTCCGAAAGAACGTTTGGTCTGCAAAACCGATGTCGGTCACCTGACTCAGCATGTTTGGACTCTTCCTGGCGGTAGCTTAGGTCCTTTGAATGTCTCGATTTCGGCAACGGGCGTTTCAAGTTCCACAGCGGACTCGATCAGCTTTGCGTCATATCCGGAGAGTTCAGTTTTCTTGGCATTATCCCTCAACGGCTCGGTCGGTCGGCGCAGCTTCGGAGTCTTGCTTCCGACCCGGTGTGGCACCAGACAATGAGGCGCTCAGACGCAGAAGGTCGCCATCCCCCCAATTGGAGGGAACAAGAAATGGTTCGTGGTTGGCGCGCAGCGCCACTTTAGGGTTGGGGACCTTTGCTACTTTGTAGCAACTTGGAGCAAGCTAGTAGAAGTAGCGCTTTGCAATTTTCATAATGTTGAACATGGCTCGGTCCGGGGTATAGCGTACGCTCAACTAAGGCCGATCTTAACGTGTCCGACTTGGGCTGGATGCGGACACTGCGGACCGCGTGAATTGCTCTCGTTGCGCGGCGGGTGGCGCATCCGCGTCCACGATGTTTGACCGAGTTGACCCAAATCAAGGTTTTCGGACACGCATCCGCTGCAATGGGGACATGGTAACTTTTAGCCTCTTCTTTGTGGATCACGCTGGCCACATTCTTGGCGTCGACGAAATTGAGGCTGCGACAGATCAAGAAGCCATCGAGCAGGCACTTCGACGCTACGAATGCGGAATCGGCAAAGGTTGCGAAATTTGGCGGGACGACCGGCGCATCTATGCACAGTATGTGTCCAGGCTTTCCCATCACTAGGTTCGCTCGTTGCCATAATGTCTGCTTCGGGTCGATAGCCGTCGTTGGAAACGGCAGCCGATTTCAGTCGACGCATCAACTCAGCCAAATCGGGGTTGGAGCACGCGACTGCGTTCGTGGGCTTGGCGACAGGGGTCGCCTCAATGAGTTGATCCAAATAAACCATCCAGTCTGGCGCGAAGGACGTGCGATAAGTCTTCCAGATCGCACCACGAACGGTTTGCGCCAACCAAATCAGACGCGAGCAAGAGAACCAGCATCAGCGCGCGTGTCCAGATAAACGTGTGGCCGAACTGACCTGACCGGCTCATTTTGTACCAAGCCAATTTCCATTAATTCGCTTGGTACAAAACAGACGTCAGGCCAGTATCAAAAATGGATGGCCCTGCTTCGTTCTGGCCATCTGGAATTGGAACTTAGGGAGCGCGCGTCGTGTGGTCGTATCACAAAGCCGTGGATGCAATTGAGAAACTCGGTCTCAGTGAGTCGAACTTCAAGTTTTCTCTCTATTGGCTCTCTCTGTGGAGCGAGCAGACACCACCGACCCGAGCCGCATTCAATCCCGACAGAGTTCGGGACCTTCTTCCAGGCGTTGCACTCGTCGAAGTGCATGCAAATGGCGACCCAATTTGCCGGCTATCAGGGACTGCAATTGACGCCGGATTGGGGAGATCGCTAACCGGACAAAATCTGCTTGACTTCGTGTCGGGCGAAGCCAAGGAGCTGCGAAGAAGTCGTGTGACGACAACGGTCGCAGGGAGCATATCCGTGTCGAGAAAATCCTACACTCAGGCGGGCAAGTCCAAGATTCTTGAGACTGCGCAGTTTCCCTTCTTCGGACTGACCGAGGTCGGTTCGCGTCTGCTGATCGGTCACATCAACTGGCGACCACTCGACGGACTGGCAGATCCGGCACCATCGTACGATCCTTTGGCACTGCCAGAGACACATCTGTCTCTACCATTCACTCGATAATGCAGATTCGATTCCGCGGATGACATAAACCGCTCGGAGGAATGGCCGTTCACCACGTCGCTGATGAAACTTCGAACGGGCGGAATATACAAAGACGCCGTAGTCTCGTGCTCTTCCTGAAGGGCTGCTTTGGGTCGAAAGCGCCACTCCCGCCCAGTCCTGTAAGCGCCCAGACCGAACTCATTGATCCGGCGCAACGAGGACGAAGCGATGGGTGGTATGAGGCAAGGTAACTTTTTTTGGGGAGACAAAGATGCTCAACCCCATCCGCGTAGGAGTTGTCTTCGGCACTCTTCTGGCGATTTGGCATGCTTGCTGGTCGATGTTGGTCGCCACGGGTGTCGCGCAGAAAGTGATCGATTTCATCTTCTGGATGCACTTCATTGTGCCGCCTTATCGCATAGAGCCATTTGAGCTTGCGCGTGCCGGCATTCTTCTCGGCGTTACCTTCTGCATGGGATTGGCAATTGGATCAATTGCCGGGCTAGTCTGGAATGCAGTCTTTAGATCGCGTCAGAACGCGAAATAGACCAACTGCCATGAAACGATCCGTTTG
>JANYBR010000412.1 GCA_025360685.1 Pseudomonadota bacterium | reverse complement strand
CGGTGACCGGTGTGATGGTAATCGATACGTTCCATGTCTCGCTTGTCGCGGCGCGGCAATGGCACTGGGGCGTCAAGCTGGCGATCGCCGTATTCGGGGTGCTTGGCCTCATCGACGTGACGATGCTGCTGGCGAACTTGCTTAAGATTCCCCAAGGCGGCTGGCTGCCGCTGGCCATTGCCGCGGGCGTGTTCCTGGTGATGGAAACCTGGCGCCTTGGCCGTCGCGTGCATCTGGAGAGAATTCGCAACGATTCCCTGCCGATGAATCTGTTCCTCGAGCGTGCCGACAAAACCCCTGTTCGCGTCGCAGGTACCGCCGTGTTTCTGTCCGCGCGCAGCGACATCGTCCCTGGCGCTTTGCTGCACAATCTCAAGCACAACAAGGTGCTGCATGAAAGGGTCATCGTCTGCAATGTCACGGTAGAAGATCGGCCGATTGTTCCCGACGCGAAACGTCTCGAAGTCGAAAAACTGGGCAAAGGTTTTTTCAACGTCCGCATCCACCATGGATTTTTCGAGACGCCTGACGTGCCCGCGGCGCTCGCCGGTGCACGCCCCTTCGGCATCGTCGTCGATGTCGACACGGCGACATTCTTCATCGGCAGGGAAACCCTGGTGCCGGCGGAACATTCCGAGCTGGGCCGCTGGCGCACCTGGCTTTACATGCAGCTGGCAGCCAACGCGCTTTCTCCGGCTCGGTTCTATCGTCTTCCGCCCAATCGCGTCGTCGAGTTGGGAACACAGGTCTCGATCTAGATGACGTCGACAGCTATCCAGGGTTCGTCATTCCGTCGCGAGGCCGGTCTCACCCTGGGCGCACTCGGCGTGGTGTTCGGCGACATCGGCACCAGTCCGCTCTACGCGGTGAAGCAGTCGGTGATCGCGGCCGGCGGAATTCTGCCCGCGGCACCGGCGGTTCTGGGCGCGCTGTCGCTCATCTTCTGGTCGCTGATGATCGTGGTGACCGTCAAATACGTCTTCTTCATCATGCGCGCCGACAACAACGGCGAAGGCGGCGTGATGGCCCTGGCCGCGCTCGCGCACCGCTCAAGCGGCCTTGGCCGTCGCCTCAAAACGGCGATCGCGCTGGTTTCGCTCGCGGGCCTGGCACTGTTCTACGGCGACGGAATGCTGACGCCGGCGATCTCGGTGCTCAGTGCGGTCGAAGGACTTGGCGTCGAGAGCGAGAGCCTGAAAGAAGCGATCCTGCCGCTAACCCTGGTGATACTGATCGGGCTGTTCTTGCTGCAGAGCTACGGCACAGAGAGTATCGGCAAGCTCTTCGGCCCGGTGATGGTGGTGTGGTTTCTCGTCATGGCGCTGCTTGGCGGCATCGCGATCGCCCGCAATCCGCTCATACTGGTATCGATCAACCCCTGGTACGGACTCGCGCTCTTCATACACGCGCCCTGGACCGCGTTCGTCGCCCTCGGCTCGGTGGTATTGGCCGTGACAGGTTGCGAAGCACTCTACGCCGACATGGGCCATTTCGGCCGCCGACCAATCCAGATGGCTTGGCTCTATTTCGCGCTGCCCGGTCTGGTGCTCAACTATTTCGGGCAGGGCGCGTTGGTCCTGAGCGATCCGCGCACGTCGTCGAACACGTTCTACGCGTTGGCGCCGCACTGGGCGCATTACCCGTTGGTTGTGCTTGCCACCATGGCCACGATCATCGCCTCGCAGGCGGTGATCTCTGGCGTGTTCTCGATCACGCGCCAGGCGGTGCAGCTCGGACAGCTGCCGCGCATGGAAGTCAGGCACACCTCCGCCACCGAGCGCGGCCAGATCTACGTGCCGCGCGTCAACGCGATGCTGGCGGTCGGCGTGGTGCTCATCGTCCTCATCTTCAGGACATCGGACAATCTGGCGGCGGCCTACGGCATCGCCGTGACCGGCGTGATGGTCATCAGCACCTTCCTGGTCGCGATTGTCGCCGTGCGCCGCTGGCATTGGAAGCTGCCCGTCGTCATCGCGGTGTTCGGTACTTTGGGATTCGTCGATCTCGCTTTCCTGTCGGCCAATTCGCTGAAGATCGTTCAGGGCGGCTGGCTACCGCTCGCCATGGCCGCAAGCGTGTTCGTCCTGATAGATACCTGGCGCATCGGCCGGCGTGTTCACCTGGATCACATGCGCGACGGCACCTTGCCCATCGATCTGTTCCTCGAACGTGCGCCGGCCGCACGCGTCGCCGGTACCGCGATCTTCCTGGCGGCGCGCACCGATGTGACCCCTGGACCATTGCTGCACAGCCTCAAGCACTACAAGGTGCTGCATGAGCGCGTCGTGCTCGCCTCGATCACGGTGGAGAATGTCCCCTTCGTTCCGATCGAGCGCCGGGTTGAAGTCGGAAAGCTGGGCAAGGGCTTCTTCCAAGTGAAGATCCGTTACGGCTTCTTCGAGATGCCCAACGTGCCGCGCGCGCTGGAAAAGTGCCGCGCGCTGGGCCTGGCGCTCGAGCCCGATGCGTCGACCTATTTTCTCGGACGCGAAACCTTGGTGGCGGGCGAACATCCCGATCTCAAGAGCTGGCGCATCGCTCTTTACATGTGGCTGGCGTCGAACGCGCTGTCGCCGGCGGGCTACTTCCAGCTGCCGCCGAACCGGGTGGTCGAGCTGGGCACGCAGATCACGATTTGATTTTCTTCCAACTTATTCGTCATCGCCCGCTTTATGCGGGCGACGCACTTTCTTTGGATAGAAAAATTGGGTCACCCGGACGCTTCGCGCCGGGTGATGACGTCGAGGAATTGGAGGAAAGAAAGCGACGATTTGCTCCGGCCGGCACTAATCCAGCGCATACACCAGCGCCTTCAGGTATGCCGTTTCCGGCAGCATGGGATGCACCGGATGATCGGGACCGGCGCCGGCCTGGCGGATGAGCGCGGCCCGCCGATTGGTGCGTGCGATGCCGGCGGCGCACTCCGCGGCGAACCGCTCCATGTCGATATTGTGCGAGCAGGATGCGAGCAGCAGGAATCCGTTCGGCGCGACCACGGCCGACGCCAGCCGCGCCAGCTTGCGATAGGCCTTGGCGCCGGGCTCCAGATCCTTGCGCGCGCGCACGAAGGGCGGCGGGTCGGCGATGACGACGTCGAAGGTTTCCTTCGCGGCGGCCAGCCGTTCGAGTTCTTCGAACACATCGGCCTTGACGAATTTGCACGAAGCGCCGTTGGCCGCCGCGGAGTCTTCCGCAATCGCCAGGGCGGGCGCGGACGAATCCAGGCACACGACTTCCTTCGCACCGGCCTTCGCCGCCGCGATGCCGAAGCCGCCGGTGTAACTGTAGGCGTCGAGCACGCTGCGTCCCTTGGCGAGCGCCGCCATGAAGGCGCGATTGTCGCGCTGGTCATAGTACCAGCCGGTCTTCTGACCGCCTGCCAGATCGGCGAAGTAGCGCACGCTGTTTTCCTCGACGGCGATGCGCGTGGCTTCGCCCTTCGCGGCGCGGACATATTCGCCAAGCCCCTCGAGCGCGCGCGAAGGTGTGTCGTTGCGCAAGATTACATTCGCCGGCGCGATGGTCTTCTCTAGCGCCGCCAGCAGCGGATCGATCAGCAGCTCCATGCCGGCCGTGCTGATCTGCGCCACCACCGTGTCGCCGAAACGGTCGATGGTCAGCCCCGGCAGACCGTCGCCTTCGGCGTGGATCAGCCGATAGAAGGGCCGCGCATAGATCGCCTCGCGAACGGCGAGCGCCCGCTGCAGATGGCGCACCAGAAAGCCGGTGCCGATGATCGTGTCGGCGGCGCGGTCCAGCATGCGCACGCTGATCAGGCTCTTGGCGTTGAAATAGCCGCTGCCGAAGATCTGGCCGTCATCGCCGGCGACATTGACCACCGTTCCGGGCGCCAGGGCCTTGGCTGCCGCGTCCATCTGGATTTCGTTCGAGAAGATCCAGGGCGCGCCGGCGCGGGCGCGGCGGCCTTCCTTTGGCTTGAGCTTGATGGTTTTGCGCGATGTCATGGCCGCGCTTAGCACGTCGCGTGGCCACAACCAACCGTGCCCCAGTCGCGCTAGCTGCGCTGCGCCGTCAGTTTTTGCCCGCGCGCCACGAGATAGTCATAGAGCGCGTTGATCTCATCGTCCGTGAAGTGGGCAAAGCGCACTCGCGCCGTCGGTGACATGGTCGAAAGCTCGCGATTGCCGGTCGCCTTGCCCGCGCGCATCAGCGTCATGAATTCGGCCCGCTCGTAGGATGCGACAAGCAACAGGTCTGGCGTCTTGAAGAAAGTGTCGGCGCGAGCGCCGCCCAAATCGGTGTTGTGGCACTCGGCGCACGCGATACCGGCCAGGTGCTGTCCGACGGCATACTGGATCCCAAGATCAAGCGACGGCGTGTCTTCGTACCCGTATTCGACGGTGGTCCTGAACTTTCCGAGCAAAAGTCCAGTGCGAACCACAAGGCCGATACTCGGCTTGGGGTGGTCTGTGCCTTGTGGTGTCAGCGAGCGAAGATAGGCAAGAATGTCGCTGACGTCGCGATCGGGCATGTCCTTGTAGGCGTTCGAGGGCATGATCAAGACACTCTGCTGATCGGAGCGGATGCCTTGACGGATCGACTGCTCGAACTGGGTGTCGGTGTAGCTCCGTGCCAGCAAGCGCAGATTGCGCGACCAGACTACCGTGCCGGGGACGTCGTCGAACTTTAGTCCGGTCAGGGTCTTGCCGTGACACGACACGCACCCCGCCACGAGCGCCAGGTGCGCGCCGCGTGCGATGGACTGCGGGTCGGATGCCGCACGAAATGCTACGGCTCGGGGTGTGTAGGTTTTCGTGATGATCAGTTCGGACGCGACGTACGCATACGCAACCGCCAACAGGGCAAGTGCGGCAAGCGAGCCGAGGGCGCCGCCGCCCCACTTCAAGATTGGATTCATTGAGCCCCACTCCCCGATGGTCGCTCCCCCAGAGCGGTTCAAAGACTGAACAGATTACGGCCCGATCCTGGATGCCGGCACCTGGTCCCACGCCTTGCGGCGCTCCTCGTTCGGCGCGGCGGTCATGTGCGGCGCGCCATCGCCGAAGATCATCGTCGCACGCTTGCTCTCGTCATAGCGCAGCCACGCGCCGGACGTGTCGTTCGACGGATTGCCCGATTTGGCGAAGGCGATCCACCCATCCATCATGCCGTCGGACAAGGCCTCGGCGTCCTCGCCGGAGCCGAAGAACGGCGCGGCGCCCTTGACGCGGAATGTGCCGAAGGTAAAGCCCAACTCCAGCGCGTGGCACGAGCCGAGCGCGCCGTCCATGAACGGCGACACCCAGTCGAAGCGATAGCCATAGACCGGCGCGTGCGCCGCCTGCGCCGCCAGAAGCCGCGCCGCCGGCACGAAGAAGGAGTGATCCGTCATCACCTGGTTCCAGCGATCGAATGCGGAACCTTGCGTGTAACCCTTGAGAACCGCGTCGGCATGC
>JANYBR010000383.1 GCA_025360685.1 Pseudomonadota bacterium | reverse complement strand
GCAAGTAATCCTCAGCAACTTGACCGTCCCCGCTCTCCGTGGCGGGCAAATGCTCAAAGCCGCGATCAGCGAGGCGGCTGTAGCCGTTCCAGCCGTCAGTCACCACCAGCGCGCCCGGCGTCACCGCCCGCTCCACAAAGCCGCCCAGCGTCTTAGCGCCACGATTTGGAACCACTTGCAGGCGCAGCCGTCCCGCATAGCGCCCGCCACGGCGCGTCTTGGCCGTGCTGCCTTCCTTCGGTTCCCGGTGCCGGACCTCAACCGCCGCTGCCGCAAGCGTCTGGTTGTGGACGCCTTGGCCCTCGCCGCGCGTCACGCCACCGATCCACGTTTCATCAACCTCAACGTGGTCTTTGGAACGGGCGCTGCCGATCCGATCGGCATCAGGACGCACCATGCCAGCCCGGAGTTTATGCAGGATTTGGAAGGCGGTTTCATACCGCTTAAGGCCAAGCTGGCGCTGGAATTGGGTGGCGCTCATGCCTGCCGTGTGGCTGGCGACAAGATAAGCCGCCCAGAACCAGACATTCAGTGGTGTATGGGTGCGCTCCATGACCGTGTTGGCGGTCAGGGCCGCGTCACGGCGGCATTTCCGGCAACGCAGGACACCTGGACGGGCCACAAAACGGAACGGCTCTCCAGCCTCCCCACAAGCCGGGCAGACAAAGCCGTATTCCCAGCGAATGCGCTCAAGGTAGGTGGCGCAAGCCGCATCGTCCGGGAACAGCTTTTGGAACTGAGGCAAGGACTTAGGGAAGGCCAGATCGCCATGCAGAAAAATGTCGGGGGCCATGGCTTATGCCCCAACTCCGAATTGGGCCTTGTCGGCCTTTGCCGCCAGAACGAAATCCGGCGTGCGCTGCACGTGCCAATTCTTATCGAAGTCAGCCATCGCCGTCTCTGGCGTATCGCCGAAGCCGCAGACGCCGCTTATAATATCCGCGCCAAAGAGTGCGCACCATTTAGTGCCATCAGGGTAAACGGAAGGCCGAAAGAGGACAGCGGGGCGCTGCATCTCCCAGGCGACGGCCATGAACTGATCGCGAACCATCGCCTGAGAATGCGAAATATCAAAGGCTTGGTGAGCGGCCTCACGGATAGCCTCCCCAATGTTCCCGCCGCTGATCCGACTCCGAACAGCATCGTAAATCGGTTGGTAACTGTCACTCATGACGACACTCCGAATTCCGGCGTGCGGGGGTCAAGGTTGCGTTGCAGCGGGTCCATGTCGCCAAGTTCTTCAATGACGGCGAGACAGGCGTTGATCGCCTCGCAGTATCCTTTGGCTCGGAGGTCATGTTCCGAAAACGTGCCGCCAAGCGAGTTGACCCTGTGCCACACTGTGTCAAGCACCAAAGTGCTTTCCTCATCGGTCATATCGTCCTCCCGACGCTGCGCGCGGCGGTGATGACGTTTGCCGCCGCGATTGGCGAAAAGCCCGATGCCCTTAAGTGCGCCAGGCGTAATTTTTCTTCTGTGACGAGAGTTTTTTCCTCATTCCGCTTTAGAAGAGAAGCCTGCACTTTCGCGATGAAACTGTCGTTTGCCATTACCTATCTCCTATCTAATGACCCGACACTACGCCTTGTTTGTGTGGGTGTCAACCGGATAAGCATGAAAAATTCCACCCCCTTCCAATCCAAGCTGCTTTCGTCCGAGCGGGGCATTGCCGCGCTGGCGCTCGCCCTTGGGGCCGATACCGTCGGGGAACTGACAGCCGCCGAAGCCGCGCTCGTCAAATCGCTCCCCGATGTTCAAGCCGCAGAGGTCAATGCGTTGCGGAGCAAAATCCGCGACGGTGGCGATCCGCTGGGCGAAGCGTTTTGTGATATTCGCAGCGCCGACGTGCGCCGCGAAAGCGGGGCGGTCTATACGCCGTACAAGATTGTCGAGGCGATGCTGGGATGGGCGGCGGCCATCGGCGTCCCCGACAGAGTTGTCGACCCGGGAGCCGGGTCTGGCCGGTTTCTGATCGAGTCAGGCCGTCAGTTCAAGAAGGCGTCTCTTGTTGCCGTCGAGACCGATCCTCTAGCCGCACTGATGACGCGCGCGAACTTGGCGGCGGTCGGCATGGCGGATCGTTCCAGCGTCATGCTCAAGGACTTTCGCGCGGCTGAGTTTGAACAGATTGAGGGGCGCACGCTCTACATCGGCAATCCGCCGTATGTGCGCCACCACCTTATCGACACCGCTTGGAAGACATGGCTCAAGGAACAATCGGGGCATCTTAATCTCAAGGCGAGCCAGCTTGCTGGCCTGCACGTCTACTTCTTTCTCGCCATCGCGCGATGGGCAAAGGCGGGCGACTATGGCGCGCTCATTACTGCGTCCCAATGGCTTGACGTGAACTACGGCCAACTGGTGCGCGATCTGTTCCTCAATCGGCTTGGCGGTCAGGCGGTGTATGTCATCGAACCCGAAGCCGAACCGTTTCCGGGAACGCAAAGCACCGCCGCCGTTACAACGTTCAAGGTCAACGGGACACCGCCGTCGGCGCGCTTCGCTCGCATCAATAAGCTGGACGACCTCGACCATTTATCCGGTGGCCGCCGCGTCAGCCGCGAGAGGCTTATTGCGGAGCCGCGCTGGTCCAACTTCACGCGCAAGGCGCGCGATATTCAGAGCGGCTATGTCGAACTCGGTGAATTGTGCCGGGTGCATCGCGGTCAGGTCACTGGCTCAAACCGCGTTTGGATTGCCGGAGAGCATAGCGAAGGTCTCCCGGACGACGTGCTTTTCCCGACCATCACGAAGGCGATGGAGCTATTCCGCGCCGGGCAGGTTTTGACGAATGGCGACAAACTGCGCCGCGTCATCGACCTTCCCGTTGACCTGGCCGATCTGTCAGCGAAAAAGCGCGAAGCCGTCCAAGAGTTTCTCAAACGTGCCGAGAAGATGGGGGCCAAGACCAACTACACGTCGATGCACCGCAAAGCGTGGTGGGCTGTTGGCCTGCGTGAGCCCGCGCCCGTGCTGGCGACCTACATGGCGCGCCGTGCGCCTGCATTTGTGTTGAATAAAGCCGAGGCGCGTCACCT
>JANYBR010000375.1 GCA_025360685.1 Pseudomonadota bacterium | reverse complement strand
GGAAATTGTGCGGTCGCCGTCGGTAAACGCCACCGCTCCGGCTTCTGTCAGAAGGCCGATCTCGGTCATCACTTCGCCAGCCAGGTTTTTGGTCAGCGCGGCCATTGGCACCACTCGTACCTTCGCGGTCGCCTGTGCCCGGCGGCGGATGAAATCCACGAGCGATGGTTCGTCGATGACGGGATCGGTGTTCGGCATGACCACGATGGTAGTCACGCCGCCCGCAGCCGCCGCGAGGCTTGCCGACTCCAGCGTCTCGCGATGCTCGCTCCCCGGTTCGCCGGTGAAAACCCGCATGTCGATCAGGCCCGGCGCCAGCACCATGCCCTTGCAGTCGACGATCTCCGGATCGTTTGCTTCGGCGTCGTTGAACAGGCGAGGACCGATATCGGCGATCTTGCCGTTCTCGACCAGCAAGCCGCCCTTCACGTCCAGATCGGCGGCCGGGTCGATCAGGCGGGCATTGCGGAAGGCCGTTCGCTTGTTCATGGCGAATTGCGTCCTTCGAGCGCCAGCCCGCGCGACAGTGCGTCGAGCACCGCCATGCGGATCGCGACACCCATCTCGACTTGTTCCTGAATGACGCTGACTTCGATGTCGTCCGCGACGGTGGAGTCGATCTCTACCCCTCGGTTCATTGGACCGGGATGCATGACGAGCGCGCCGGGCTTGGCCAATTTGAGCTTCTCGGCATCGAGGCCGTAGAAGCGAAAATATTCGCGAGTCGATGGAACGAACGCGCCGGACATCCGCTCGAGTTGCAGGCGCAGCATCATCACCACGTCGACACCTTCCAGTCCTTTTTTCATGTCATGAAAGACCTCGACGCCGAAGCGTTCCGCTTCGCCCGGCAGCAACGTGCGCGGCGCGATCAGGCGTACCCGCGCGCCCATCTTGAGAAGCAGATGGATGTTGGAGCGCGCCACTCGGCTGTGCAGCACGTCGCCGCAGATCGCCACAGTCAGGCCTTCGAACTTGCGTCCCCTCCGCCGGATCGTCAGCGCATCAAGCAGCGCCTGGGTCGGATGTTCGTGGCTGCCATCGCCGGCGTTGACCACGCAGCAGTCGAGCTTGCGCGACAGAAGCTCGGCAGCGCCGGAGTCCTGGTGGCGCACGACCAGAATGTCCGGACGCATCGCGTTCAGGGTGGTCGCAGTGTCGATCAGAGTCTCGCCCTTTGAGACCGATGACGTCCTCACGGCCATGTTGAGGACGTCGGCACCCAGCCGCTTGCCCGCCAGCTCGAACGAACTCTGGGTGCGGGTGGACGCCTCGAAGAAGAGATTGATGAGCGTGCGCCCCTTGAGCAGGTCGGTCTTCTTGTTGGCGCTGCGGTTGAGCGCGACGTAGGTATCGGCGAGGTCGAGCAAGGACACGATCTCGCCCACCGAAAGCGCTTCGATGCCAAGCAGATGGCTGGATTTCAGGATTGTTTCGGCGCGGGCCGGGGTCATCAAAGCCCGGCTTATAGGCAAGCGGGCCGCTCCGGGCAAGTCTCTACGATTCACTACCCCTCAAGGGGAGGGTTAATTCTGCGCAGCCGGTCGAGCGCGCCTTGCAGAATGTAACCGGCGGCCATCTTGTCCACGAGTTCAGCTCGTCGCTTGCGCGAAGCATCGGCATCCAGAAGCGTGCGCGTCACCGCTGCCGTCGAAAGACGTTCGTCCCACATCAGGATGGGAAGCTGCGAGCGCGCGGCGAAATTGCGGGCGAAGGCGCGCGCCGACTGTGCTGACGGTCCGTCGCTGCCGTCCATGTTGAGCGGCAGTCCGACCACCAGCCCGCCGACATGCTGGGCGAAGATGATCGCATCTAATTTCAGGGCGTCGGTCTCGAACTTGCTGCGCTTCAACGTCTCCATCGGTGTGGCGACGGAAAGCGACGTATCCGACAGTGCGAGTCCGATCGTCTTCTCGCCCAAGTCGAGTCCCAGCAGGCGCGCGTTGGGCGCAATGGTGGATTTGAAGGTGGGGATGTCGAGGATGCTCAATGTGCGCTCACCGCTGCCCGATCTCGATCCGGTTGCCCGCCGGATCGCGCACGAAAAAGCGCGACAGTCCCTCCGCCACGCTTTCCTCCTCGATCGCGATTCCGTTCGAGACAACAATCGCCTTGGCCTTGGCGAGGTCCGCCGTCAGGAAGCAGATATGCCGTTTGCTCCTGGGGCTAGCGTCCGGATCAACCCCGATATGCATTTGAACGGTACCGACCTGGAACCAGGCACCGCCGCGCGCTTGCAACTCGGCCGGCTTGACCAGTTCGGGAAACGCAAAAATTTCGCGGTAAAATTTCAGGCACACCGCTTCCAGCGCCTTGGGCACGGCAATCTGCACATGATCAATGCCGGTAATGCCTAAGGACATGGCTTACCTTGCCGGGGCAGGGTTGCGTCGCTTGCCAGCATCGCCCCTGATTGCTAGCAAGATCGTTGAATCCATTGCGTATAGGCCGCCCCATGTCCGTCGACAAGGACACCGTTCGACGCATCGCGAAACTCGCCAGAATCGCGCTCGACGAGGCGCGGGTGGCCCCGATGGTCGACGAACTCAACGGCATTTTCACCTGGGTGCATCAGCTCAACGAAGTGAATGTCGAGGGCGTGCCGCAAATGACCAGCGTGGTCGAGCAGCGTCTCAAGATGCGTGACGACGTCGTAACCGACGGCGGCAACGCCGATGCGCTGATGGCCAATGCGCCATCGGGCGAAGATCATTTCTTTGTCGTTCCCAAGGTGGTCGAGTAATGCCGCTTCCTTCCGCTTTGACGGACTTCACCCTGGCCGACGCGCGTGACGCGGTGCGGGCGAAAAAGGTGTCGTCCAAGGAATTGACCACAGCCTTTGTGAAGGCCGTGGCCGATGCGCGGCCGTTGAACGCTTTTGTGACCGAGACGCCTGAGAAGGCTCTCGAGATGGCCATCGCATCCGACGTGCGCATCGCGCATGGCGAGGCGCGTCCGCTCGAGGGATTGCCGCTGGCGATCAAGGACCTGTTCTGCACCAAGGGTGTGAAGACCACTGCGGGCAGCAACATCCTTTCCAATTTCATTCCGCCTTACGAGTCCACCGTGTCGCAGAATTTGTGGGACGCGGGCGCGGTGATGCTCGGCAAGACCAACATGGATGAGTTCGCCATGGGCTCGTCGAACGAGACGAGCTTCTTCGGACCCGTGTTCAATCCGTGGCGCGCGCGAAACTCGAACAGCAATCTGGTTCCTGGCGGTTCGTCCGGCGGGTCGGCGGCCTCAGTCGCGGCAAATCTTTGCCTCGCCGCGACTGGCACGGACACGGGTGGATCGATCC
>JANYBR010000347.1 GCA_025360685.1 Pseudomonadota bacterium | reverse complement strand
GACGAGATCGCGGTATCGGGATCTGGATGAGCTGATCGACTTTCGCGAATATGAGGGTGAGTGGACGCTAGGTTTCGAGGAGTTAGCGTGAGCTGACGCTAACTCCTCTTATGCGCAGCAGAATGTTATGAAGAGTTCGGGCGGCCGGACGCGACCGTTGTGGGGCTCGGCGCGGCCGTCCTCCGCATAATGGTGAACAGCAGTTGGCGGATTCCGTGTTTGCTGGAGTCGGCCTACCACTGAACCAGCGGACTCATAGCGAATCCAGCCAGGCCATGAGATCCGCGTCTCGTTTCCACCGCGGCGGCTTCCCCGGTCGCGACTTCGCATCAACCTGCTCCAGCGCTTTGCGTTTGGTCTCCAGATTTGCCTGTGCGTAATGGCTCGTTGTGTCCAGACTCGCGTGTCCCAGCCAACTGCGGATCACCGTGATATCGACGCCGGCGGCGACGAGATGAACCGCGGTTGAGTGTCGAAACAGGTGCGGCGTGACGCGCTTCTGTGACAGCGTCGGAGTCTTCTTGATCGCCGAACCTACATACTGCCTCAAGCGAAATCGGAATCCGGAGGCGGTCAACGGTTCACCGTAGCGGTTGGTGAACAGGGGAACGTCGGGGTGTCGGGGCGTCCGCCGCAACAGGGCCGTGAGGAGTTCAGCAGTTTCCTTCCATAACGGAGCAATCCGCTCTTTCCGCCCCTTGCCCATGAGCGTCACGTGGGCTGGCGACTTCAAGTGAAGATCTTTTGATCGCAGGTCAAGAGCTTCCTGAATTCTCGCGCCGGTGTTGTACAGGAGCGCCAGGAGCGTATGATCGCGCTGCCCCTCAGCAGTTCCAAGATCGGGTTGACTCAGGATAGCGGCCACCTCCGCCGAATCGAGATAGCGGATCGACCGCTGCGGAGCTTTCTTGAAAGGAATCTGCAAAACTTCGGAGCATTGGCGAGTCGCGGCCGGTTCGCGAGTGGAGACGTATCCAAAGAAGCTCCGCAGGGCGGCCAAGCGGCAGTTGCGGGTCACAATCGATACACGCCGCGTCTTCTCGAGATGTTGCAGGAAGGCTGCTACCTGCGCGTCATTCAGATCTGCGAGCGAGAGCGACGTCACTTTCGTATGGAGACGCTCCGCGACAAACCCCAAAAACAGCCGCCAAGCGTCCCGGTATGACGTGACGGTTCGATGTGATGCGTTACGCTGCTCGCTCAACCATTCATGGAAGAACGAGTACAGCAGTTTGTGCAACGACGGAGTCGCTTTGGCCGCCATCACGCTCTGCCTCGGATGGCGTTGACGACGGTGACCTCTGCGACTCGGAACCGGCTGTTCGCCTGTTGTAGCAACTCCTGCGTGATGGTCAGGTAAACCAACGTGGAGTTGATATCGCGATGGCCGAGGTACGCTGCCAGATGAGCCAAGCGGCCCTCTGGATTGATTCCTTCCCGGTACCATTGCGTCATTCGATGCACAACGAACGTGTGTCGAAGGTCGTGAATCCGCGCACCACCGCGGCCTTTGGGCGGCTTCAGCCGCGCGTTTGCGATAACGGTCCGCAGTAGATGCGACGCTCCGGCGCGACTGTATCCCTTCCGCCTGTGGCAGAACAAGGCAGCATCCTCGTTCACGGGCGCGTCGGACTGTGCCCGGACCTGAAGGTAGGCGTGTAGCGCCTTGACAGCGCTCGACGACAGTGGCAGACATCTTGATTTGAAAAACTTGCTTTCCCGCACTTCAATGGTCTCGTCGGCCAAGCGCACGTCTCTCATCCTCAGCCCGAGAAGTTCGGAAATGCGGAGCCCTGCGCAGTAGGCCAGCGCGATCATGCAGCGAAGTACCGCAGCCCTCAATCGGTGCTTGGCTGATTCGAATTCTCCCGCGATTTTCAGGAGGTTCTGAATGTCGGCTTCGGTGAATATATAAGGACGTCTCTGCGTCCGGATCGCTTCCTGGCGCACCAGACGGTCGCCGACTGGTTTGACGGCCCCAAGCCCGGCGCGTTGAAGAGCTCCGGCCACTACACGTGCAACACTCAAGCGCTGCATCTTCTCTGGTGAAGAAGAACCGGCGGCGATGTAATCGCGGGCCAAGTTGCCGAACGGCTGCTCGGCAGCGTCCGGGTATTCCTGAAGGTAGCGGTCAAAGCGGATGAACTTATCCTCATTCCGAAAGGCATACCCGAGGCAACGCATCCGCTCGACATGTCCGCGAATGTACGGACCCAAATGACTGGCGTAGCGCGGAGGCCTGCGGAGGGCTTCCAGCGCCTTTGCTGAATCGGGAGCAAGTAGAGCGCGCACGATTTCTGACGTTGAGCGGCAGCCATATTGGCTGCGCAGTTCAGCAATCGGATCGCTCGCTACAGCGCCACGCTCGGCGAGCCACCGCAGAAACCGCGCGGCGAATAGGCCTCTCCGGATCGCATAGCGCACGCTGAAGCGCGCCAGACCAGCCTTTAGCCAGGTGGAGAGCATCTTTGCCGAGGGTGGCGCCTTTCGACTTGCCACGAATCGTTGGAAATCACGCAGCGTGGACCGGGGGCCACCTCCATACGATGCAAGCCCGCTCGGGCCATTCAGGAACTCCTTTAGGAGCGCTTCTTCTTTGTCCGGCCACGTTGGCATTTCGTTGTCTCCGAGGGCAGATCGAGAGCGATCGAACGCAGATCGTCCGTCGCAAGCTTCAGATAGACTGTGGTGGACTTGGCACTGCGGTGCCCGAAGAGACCTCCAATGACATTTCGCGGCACCGACGCTCGCAGCAGGCTTCGCGCTTTGGCATACCGAAACGCATGCGCTCCCTGGTGGCCGATCACCGTGAGGCCGGCTTTCTGAAGACGGCGGTGAATGATTGTTCGCGCAGAACCGCTACAGCTAAAGGGTTGATAAGGAGCCAAGGCCTGAAGAAACACGTGCCGATCTTCGGTTTTGGGTCGACCATTTCTCAGGTATGCCAGAACCGCGGCACCGACCGGCGCCATCAAGGGGACGAACGACTCGTTATATGTTTTGGTGTGACGGATCCGAATACGTTCCTCCTTCCAGTCAATGTCATCCAGGCGAAGGTGCAGCACTTCGCCTGCGCGCAGGCCGTACGTGGCGAAGAGTAGCAGCATGGCGTAGTCTCGGCGTCCAGTAGGAGTCCGGTCTTGACGCGCACATCGGAGTGTCTTGCGGATCTGCTCATCGCTGAACGTCCGTGGAATCTCCGAGTCGTGGTAGAGATGCGGACCAGAGACTCCGCGCGCCAGATCGTTGGCGATGCGACCGACCCGAAAAAGGAATCGGAGAA